>CAZIQW010000086.1:0-8423 GCA_964541585.1 uncultured Dehalococcoidales bacterium
CACCACCCTATCCTACACTCTTTCCCTACACGACGCTCTTCCGATCTGGGCCCTTGATGGTGTTGCCGCAAAGAAGTCCTCCCCTCTCATACACCCGGGTTTCCCGAAAACCGCCTTCCAGATATACGCTTCTTGCCGGTTTGATTGCTTCCCGCGGGATTTCCAACCCCTGCTTTATCTCCGGTAACGCTGTTTCTTTTATCTTTCCAACCGCCTTCAATCTGGCGTTAATAGTGATTAACGCAGATTTTATCCTGTGGCCGTACCGCCTTTCATGAAGAGACTCGAAAGATTCGCTGATTACATTTTTTGCGTTGTCTTTCAATTCACCGCCCGGCACTGGTGTTTCCAGATAGTGACGTTGACCGGCATAACCAACATCCAGAGACCGTATATATTCAATACTGTCCCCGGTCATACCTTCATCCCGGAGCACGCTGTGCGCCCATTCCTCCATACCCCGGTAAATATCCGTCAGTTCCTCTGCCGACAGATTTTCGAAAGTCCGGGCATAAGCCTGAGCCCTGGTATGCACCAGATTCATCGTCAGTATGCCGCGAGCGCAAAAGACCCCCGGTTCGGGGGGTACGATAATCCGGGATATAGCCAGGTCTTTCGCGATATTTCCGGCAAAGATGCCTCCCCCGCCCCCGAAAGCCATTATCACAAAATCACGGGGATCGTACCCCTGCCCGATAAGCTTTTCCTGCATGGCCAGGGTCATGTTGTTTCTGGCGACCGCCAGTATCCCGTCGGCTGCTTCATGAAGACTTAGCCCCAGTCTCCCGGCAATAGTTTCTATCCCTTTTTGCGCCAGGGACAGGTTCAAACGTATCTCCCCTCCGAGAAAATAATCGGGATCAATCAGACCGTTGACCAGAGCCGCATCCGTAACGGTCGGTTCGCCCCCTCCCATCCCATAAGCCATTGGTCCCGGACTGGCTCCGGCGCTCTCCGGTCCGACAGTCAGTAGTCCGGCAGCGTCCACCCGGGCAATGCTGCCGCCGCCGGCGCCGATGCTATCCACCTCTATTCCTGACATCAATAGCGGTAACCCCATTACCTCAGATTTATGTTTTTCAATGCTCCTGCCGTCTTTAATTACGGATACATCAAAACTGGTCCCGCCTACATCCATGGTTACCACATCTTTGACGCCGCATAGTCCGGCCAGCCGGGCCGCTCCCGCTGCACCCCCTACGGTACCCGATGCCAGTGTATATAAAAGGTTTTCTTTCAACGCCTCAAGCCCCAGCAGCCCGTTAGGGCCCAGCACTAAAAGCTGCCCCTTGAATCCCCTGTCCTTCAGATTTATCTCCAGGCGGTCGAGATATCCGATAACAGCCTTGGCCATGTAGGCACTGATAACAGTGGTATTCGTCCTTTCAAATTCTCTGATTTCTCTGGCCACCTGATGGCTGATGGAAACCGTCGCCTCCGGCCATGTTTCATGGATAATCTTCTCTACTTTTCTTTCATTTTCCGGATTGGTGTAAGAATGCAGAAAACAAACAGCGATTGCCTCAACCCCGTCATCCCTCATTTCCCGGATTATCTCTTTTACCTGGTCTGCATCCGGTTCTTCCATGACTTCTCCGGTGTTGGAAGTCCTTTCTTTCACCCCCCTCCTCAGATACCGGGGGACCAGTGGCTCCGGCTTTTTCCATAGATAGTTATACGGCTCCTTCCTGCGAGCTGTCATTTCCATGACGTCGATGAACCCTTCCGTGGTCAGTAGTCCGGTTTTGGAACCCTTTCGCTGCGCAATCGTGTTGAGTCCGGCAGTAGTACCGTGAATGAACAACACAATTTCCGGGAGTTCGATTTTAGCCTTTTGAATTACATCTATCACGGCTTGCCCGATATCTTGGGGAGTACTGCGTGTTTTCTCCACAATTATCCGCTGGGTATTGTCATCAATGTATACCAGGTCGGTAAATGTTCCCCCGATATCAACAGCAATGCGTTTCACAGGCTTGATTCCTTTTATTTATTATCCATCGCGATTGTCAATAAAGGATATTGTATCCATCTTACACTATTTTTTTTTAAAAATCTACTGTCTGGACGGTTGACATTTTTTTCTGCTGATGGTTATAATTTAATTCACCTTATAAAAGGAGGAAATCATCATGCGTCTGAAAGATAAAGTAGCCATTGTCACTGGTGGCGGGACGGGTATCGGCAGGGAGATTGCTTTGCGATTTGCTTCCGAAGGCGCCTCGGTCGTGATAGCCGCCCGTACAGCCTCCAATTTGGAACAGACAGCCCGGGAGATAATTTCCCGGGGAGGAAAGGCCCTCCCAATACCCACTGATATCTCCGACGAACCGCAGGTAAAAGAACTGGTGGAAAGAACACTTGGCGAGTATGGCAAAATTGATATTCTGATTAATAACAGCGCCGCTTCAGCTAAGGGCAGCAGTTACGTGGCCAATATTAATCAGGAAGACTGGAATGAGACCTTGATGGTTAATCTTACCGGCACTATGCTCTGCTCCCGTGCGGTAATACAAAACATGATGGAGCATCAGAACGGCAGCATTGTTAATATCAGCAGTATTGCCGGGGTCACCGGCCATCCGGGTTTAAGCGCTTACAGTACCTCGAAATGGGGAATCATCGGTTTTACCCAGACGCTCGCTATCGAAGTGGGTGAATGTAACATCCGGGTTAACGCCCTCAGCCCCGCCGCTACCGCCAGTGACCGCTTTGAGAAAATGGTCCGGATGATGGCCGGGAATAAGGGTATTTCTTTCGAGGAAATGATGGATAGAATCCTGGTGCACTATTCTTTGCGGAGGATTGCGAAAACATCTGAAATCGCCGGAGCGGCGTTATTTCTGGCCTCGGATGACTCCAGTGCCATTACCGGCCATAACCTGATTGTCAGCTGCGGCTTTCACATGCTCCAGCCGAACGAAATCAGGTAGATGTGCCTATTCATACTTTTCCTCAGGGCCGGCTGTATAGTGTAATATCGGGCGGTCGATTTTCCGCATTTTCAGCGGACCGTGGCTTAATCCCGCTGGAACGAAAGCCATGAAGCTTTTGTCGATAATATGCTGTTCGCCGTCTATCCAGAGTTCTATCTCTCCGCCTAAATCATGGATATCCTCCGGATTGCTGCCGATAAAGGTTATTACTTCATCAAAGGAATGGCTGTGAGTTTCTTCAATAACCTCGTTTCCTGCCTGTTCCCCGGGACGGAACCAGATAAAGTCTATGTGGAATCCGGCTCCCGGGACTACCTCGCTGTCAAGAGAGGCCAGGTGATGGGCAAACCGGTCCGGCAGTTCAGGACGGAAACCGGGAGGCTTGAATCCTTCTTTGCCGTGGGTGATAAAATTGATTGAGTATTTCTGTTCCGTCATTTTTGAGCTCCGATATGTGTATTCGAAGTGTACAATATCTAGTTTCCGGATTTAACCTTTGCCTTTTTATTTCTGGTCTTCCTTCACGTGTAATTGGTGGTATTTCCAATTGTGAAGTGGATTATCGGCCTGTCTACTCTCCGCACTCCCAGGGGACAATGCTTCATGCCGGCCGGAACATACACCATAAAGCTCCGGGTCATGACGTGCTTTTCGTCTTCCAACCACAGTTCTACCAGTCCGCAAAGATCATGAGGGTCATCCGGATTGGTACCGAAGAATGTGATGATTTCGTCGAAAGGATGGGTATGGGCCTGGGCTGCCATGCGAGTCGGATGACCGCACTCCGGCCAAATCCAGACGCACTCCGAATAAAATGCCCCGGGTACAGCTTTGCTGTCCAGCCACATTAAACGTGTCGGCCGTATACTGGCTCCGGGCGCGCCTTCTGGGGCGGGCTGTTTGGATTCGCCCCGGTAGGATGGGAGAGAGACTTCGGATTTCGTCTCGGTGATGATATATTTCCCGTATTTCGATTCAGCCATTCTTACCCTCCTCCCCAATCTTTAACGATAATCATACCAGCTTTATTTCTAAAGGTCTATGTCCGAAATTATATCCTCTAAATGCCGCCTTCGATTCATACATAGAAAGCCAGTCCGTACATGGGGCCGGTAGCTACTACCACCGTCGGCGGCCATTGCCCCACGTGCATCTCAACACAGTTATATTTATTAATGAGGGCCTGCCTCATCCGTTCACACTTATCCGGCCGGTCGGGATAATGCAGCAGAAAATGGACCGCCTTCTTTCCATCGATATAGTTCTGCACCATATCGATTGCTTGAACCAGCGCTTCATCAATATTGGCTGCTCTCCCCAGGTTCTCCATAACCCCGGTATCTGCTTTCACAATGCCCATTATCGGACTTACCAGTGCCTGCGGCGGTACCTGAGAATCCGGGGCTCTTCCCACTTTCATGATGTATTTCAGCGACTCCATTATGATAAAATACCTGGCTCTGGACATCATATCCTGCACTACCTGTAATACTTCAGATCGACTTTTCCCGGCTTTCGCTGCCCTGGCAGCCTCCAACACAATCAGTCCCAGGGCACCCGAGCTGGTCTTGCTATCTATCACGTCTATTTTTATGCCGGCTGCTTCTTCCATTACCAGTTGCGCGGCTTGCTCCGCCGCTTTATGGGTCGCGCTGAGGACATCTGATATCGTTATGCAGACTATACTGTCAGTGTCCCGGGCCAGATTTTGAAATGTGCTGCGGAAATCTCCCAGACTGCCCGCACTGGTTGTGGGAATTTCCTCGAACTTCGGAAACATCTTCCAGAATTCTTCTACGGATATGTCCACATAGTCCCGATAAATCTTGTTGTTCAGGACGAAACCCATGGGAACAATCCGAATATCATATTCTTTTACCAGTTCCTCCGGCAAACCTGTAGTACTATCAGTGACAATGCTTACCCTGGACATCTTTATTCCTCCTCATACTTTTTTATGACGATACAGCAATTCTGCCCGCCCATCCCAAAGGAGTCGGAAAGGCAAACTTTAACGTTCTGATAGCGGGCCTGGTTTGGGACATAGTCCAGATCGCATTCGGGGTCTGGAGTTTCATAGTTTATTGTCGGCGGAATGATACCCTTTCTGATAACCATAACCGCCGCTACAGCCTCCACGGAACCGGCAGCTGAGGCCAAATGCCCTATCATCGATTTATTCGAGCTTATCGGGATTTTCTCGGCCCTCTCGCCAAATGTCATTTTTATGGCTTTCGTTTCAGTCAAATCGTTCAATCTGGTTCCGGTGCCGTGGGCGCTGATATAATCTACCTCCTGAAGTGAAACCCCGGCATTCTTTAATGCAGCCCTTATGGCCTCTGACTGCTGTTCTGCATCCGGTGCAGTTTCGTTAAAGGCATCGAATGACCAGCCGGCCCCTGCCAGTTCTGCTAAAATCCTGGCTCCTCTTTTCCGGGCATGCGCCAGGGACTCCAGCACCATCAACCCCGCCCCCTCCCCCAGGACAAATCCATCCCGGTGCAAGTCAAAAGGACGGCTGGCCTTGCCGGGGTCAGGATTCCTGGACAAAGCGCCCACCCTCCCGCAGCAAGCCAGTGAGCCCGGATTCACCCCGGCTTCCGCACCCCCGGCTATTATTACGTCTGCATATCCCAGCCGGATATAGCTTAAGGCTGCTCCCAGGGCATCACTGCCGCTGGCGCAGGCGCTGTTTACCGTGGTATTTAATCCTTTCGCTCCCAGCTCCAGTCCCACCTGTGACGAAACCATGCACTGGCCGGTTTTGGTGATGAAAAGAGGGTCTAATCGTTTTGGCTTATTCAGGATGATATGCCCGTATTCCGCATTCAAAGACGGCATGCCGTTCGTCGCAATCACCACACCGGTCCCTTTTTGGACTTCTTCGGACAGCTCCAGCCCCGCAGATTCTACCGCTATTTTCGCAGCTGCAATCGCAAACTGGGAACACCGTCCGGTGCGGTCGGCCCGTTTTAAAGACATGTATTTTGCCGGCTCAAAGCCCTTCACTTCAGCTCCGATTTTCACCGGAAACGGGCCGGTATCAAATGATGTTATATAGTCGACCCCGGACTTTCCTGTAATCAGCCCCTGCCAGAACTCTTCAACGTTCAGTCCCACCGGCGTAACCGCCCCCATTCCGGTAATCACTACTCTTCGATTTTGCAATGCTGACTCCTTATTGATTTCCGACCTTTAGCCGGTTACGAACAGTCTCTATCTCCTTTTTCAGGGCGCTGATAATATCCAGCTCTACAAACATCCTGGCATTGCCCACGGTTTTGGCAATCTCGGGATACCGGGCGCGTCCGTGACATTTCAGTACCAGTCCGTTAACCGCCCAGAAGGGCCCTCCACCCCCGCTTTCGGCTTTAACGGTAAGTGAGAGCAGCTCCCGGGTTATCTCTTCAATCCTGGCCGCTGGTAAATCACCTTTCAACTTCTCCTCAATCCATCTGGAGATGGTGCTTCCGAGTCCTTCACAGAACTTGGTTACCACATTGCCCATATAACCGTCACAGATTATTACGTTGGCCTTACCGGTGGGAATGTCATGGCCTTCAATATTTCCTGTGAAGTTCAGACCGCTTGATTTCAAAAGTGAATATGTTTCTTTTAGTACCTCATTCCCCTTGCCTTCCTCTGTTCCCACATTTAATAAAGCTACTTTAGGTTCCTGTACATTCAACAGTTTCCGGGCATAAACCGTGCCGACAATCGCAAAGTCCAGAAGCTGGTCCGGACGGCAATCGACATTACCCCCAAGGTCCAGCAGCACAGTTCGCGGAGCAAACCCGCAAAACACACCGCCGGCAACGGGTCGGGAAATTCCCTCCAGGGTTCCCAGGTACATCAAGGCTGAAGTTATCACCCCGCCGGTGGGGCCGTTGCTGATTACCGCCTCTGCTTTACCGTCCCTGACCAGTTTAACTGCTACGGCTACCGAAGCATTACGCTTCTCGCGTAATGCATAGGCCGGAGCCTCACCTTCGATTAAATATTCATTTGTGTGCGAGATATCGATTTCCAGTCCGGCGGTATTATATTTGCTTAGTTCGGTATTTATCCTGTCCTCCGGCCCTACCAAGATAATCCCTGCGTCATATTCACGGGCCCCCATAACCGAACCCCGAATAATATCTTCAGGCGCGTAATCTCCGCCCATGGCGTCCACTGCTATTCTCACTTTTTCTCTCCTGCGTCTCTTCACATCAAAATGTACCCGGTCTTTCTGGTATACCTAGATGCACATAGTACCTAGATGTTCTAGGTATATAGTTTATATCACGGCATTAGAGCCCTGTCAATAGGGAATTGCTAATGCCGCTTTCCAATAGTCTTGACAAACGCAAACCATTATAATATACTTTGTATCATAAAGTACTTTGGAGGAATACAATGGACAGAGAACAAGCTTGCCGTGAAATCCAGGAAATCAAGCAGGTTATGGAAGAGTCGCGGAAGCGGTCCAGCCGTGGTAAATACTGGATTACCCCGGTACTGGCACTGCTGGCCTTGATAGTCTCTGCTCTGGTTCCTCCCCTGGCCCCGGTTATAGCCATCGGACTCATCATTGTCGGTGTGATTATCTGGCGCCGGAGCAGTGATTCGGTTATGAAAGCCATTTCCGCCGGAATCGTTGGGGTCGGTATTGTATTACTCCTGGTGGTCTTATTTATAGTCGCGGGACTCATGGCATTTCAAGTATCCGGAGTAACCGGAACACACGAAACTGTAGTGCCTGTCCCCCATCAATGAATGCCGTTAACAGGATATTCAACTGTGCGAAGGTATAAGGCGAAGTCCTCACCCAGGAAAATCTTACATGCTTGAATCGGAACTGCTCATTCACCAGCCGTCCCGACTGCGTATCATGGCTGCTCTTGTAGCCCTGCCCTGTGGTGATGTTCTCGACTTTGTTAGCTTAAAAGAGCTGGTAAAATTAACCGACGGTAATCTGAGCTCCCACCTGACCACACTGGAGGAAGCCGGTTATGTGTCTGTTGACAAGACTTTTGAAGGTAAGAAACCGAAGACACGCGTCCTGGTTACCTCAAAGGGACGGGAGGCTTTTTCCCGGTACGTAGAAGAGCTGGAAAAAATCCTTAAAGGTGCTGCTCGTTAGCCCGTCCTCTTTTTCCGGCGGTTTAAACAGTTCCTGATTGACGAAAACAGGGGAAAACGATTAAACTGAGCATAGAGAGGTAAATATGCCCATCTACGAATTCGTTTGTAATAGTTGTAATCACAGGTTCGAACTGATACGTCCGTTCAGCCGAGCTCAGGAAAGTGCTGATTGCCCCCGCTGCCAGAAGAAGGCGGACCGGGTTATATCTTGCTGCTATTCCAAATCCACCAATGAACTGGGGATAACTCAGCCGGTCAGCGGAGGCAGTTCTTGCTCTTCTTGCAGTTCCCATAACTGCGGTAGCTGCGGACATAGATCGGAAGAGCACACGTCTGAACTCCAGTCACGAGATTCCATCT
>CAZIQW010000087.1:0-3077 GCA_964541585.1 uncultured Dehalococcoidales bacterium
AGATAGTCAGGACTATAATTGTGTAGAGTAAGTACCCAATCTACAAGCATGGCTTCCTGGGCATTTGCATTTACCCTATATCCTTCCATGTAACTATCCCCCTTGTTGTTTATCTACTATATAAACAGAATATTACTTCTGAATATTCAATTCATCGAGGAAATTACTAATCAATAGTCATAGATACTGCTTACATCGTTTCCGCTCAATAATTGTAGTCAGCCCCTGATACAGATACAGGCATATCAAACAAGGTTTGGTGTAGTATACTTGCAGGACTGGTCCGGAAGTGGTAAAAATAATCTGGTAAGTATAGCCAAGCGGATTGGCTATTTCTAAATGACGAACTGCCGGAATTTTCCCGGCAAACCCGAAGTGAGGGTGATATGGAAGCGTGGAATATGCGACATAATACTATCTCAGGAATGAAACCGGCAGATGTCTTGCGCGAGTTCATTGGTGTTTTTTCGAACAGGGGATTGCTAAATCAAGCTATTCGCGTCAAACATCATGAAAAAAGTTACCGTCTATTATGCAACGAGAAGGCATTTATTGCTTACCGGATTAATGATAACCAGGGTTTCTCTCCGGGTGTCCCTGGCTGGGCTGTGTGTATTGTAGACCGGGAGCAAATCGTTGAAGATTCGGAAATCACCGCTTCCGCAGAGGCTGAACCAGGCGTCTGTGACTGGTTACGCTGCGTCGCTGATGGTGATTACGAGACAATTTAAAGGGGTCAGGAATGAATATTATCGTCTCAGGATCGCTGGCGTATGACAGAATAATGAATTTCCCGGGATATTTCTCCGAACACATTCTCCCGGAAAAAATACATATGCTGAATGTCTGTTTCCAGGTGGACGGCGTGAAAGAAAAATTCGGCGGTACGGCGGGCAATATCGCTTACGCGCTTGCCCTGATGGGAGAACGTCCGGTTATTTCTGCCAGTATTGGTCATGATTACCGGAGATACTTCGAATGGCTTGAGAAGAACGGGATATCCACGGAAAATATCCGGATTATTGATGGTGAATTCACTGCCAGCGCCTATATCACTACTGACCTGGCTGACAACCAGATTACAGGTTTCCATCCGGGAGCGATGAAGTATTCCTCTCCCCTGGATTTTGGACGGTTAAACCCGGATGATACGATTGTCATTGTTTCCCCCGGTAATCTTGAGGATATGCTCGCTTACCCCCGTCTGTGCAAGGCCAGAGGAATAGATTACATCTTTGATCCCGGCCAATCGCTCCCGATGCTGAACGGTGAAGAGCTTCTCCAGGCTATGGACGGATGCCGCATTCTTATCTCCAATGACTATGAGTTGGACCTGATTCAAAGCAAGACCGGGTTAAAAAAAGAAGATTTGTTAAAACTGGCCCGTACGGTAATTGTCACCAGGGGAGAATGGGGTTCCCGGGTATTTGCCGGAGATGATGAAATTAATATTCCGGTGGTAAGACCCGAGAAGGTCGTAGACCCTACCGGCGCCGGTGATTCATATCGCGGCGGACTTATCAGCGGTCTGGTCCGTAATATGAATATCGAGCATTGTGCCCGAATGGGCAGTGTTTGCGCCTCTTTCTGCCTTGAGGCGTACGGTACCCAGGAATATCGGTTTAGCCCCGGGCAATTCAGTGATAGATTCAATGGTTGCTGATAAAATAGCAGGGTTGTCGCACAATAAAAATGGTAAAAAGCGACCTCATTGCTTTCTCCCTTGAGAAAAGAGAGGAACACCCTGGTTTCCGGCTTTCGCCGGTATGGGCTGAGCGGTGACAATTTTAATATGCAATCGCTCCGGATATAATAGATTATTGACTGTGACTTACCGCGGCGTACAAAGGCTGGTATAATACATATCGTGTCCGATGTTAAGGCGATTAATATAAATAAGAGACTTCTATTACTGGTTACCTCAGTGGCAACTTTCAGCGCTTCCCTGTTATCCACGTCTGTAACTATCGCTTTGCCTGCAATGGGTGAGGAGTTTTCAATGTCAGCCCAGTTACTGGGCTGGGTGGTGACTGCATTCGTTCTGGCTACATCCGTAGTTATGATACCGGTGGGTAGAATCGCCGACATATACGGACGGAAAAAGATGTTTTCTTACGGTCTGCTGCTTTTTATTTTATCTTCCGTTGTCTGTGCATTTTCTCAATCTCCCCTTATACTCATTGGTTCACGGGTTTTTCAGGGTATCGGGGCGGCTATGATATGGGGGCCGGCAGTGGCGATTCTGACCTCAACTTTTTCGGCTGCCGAGAGAGGAAGAGCCATTGGAATCAATACGGCTGCCGTCTATTGCGGGCTTTCCATCGGTCCCTTCTGGGGTGGTATGCTTACAGAATCCCTGGGCTGGCGAAGCGTTTTCTATGTCACAGCCGTTCTGGTTATCCTGACATTGGTCCTGACTTGCTGGAAACTCAAGGGTGAGTGGGCGGATTCAAGGGGAGAAAAACTGGATGTCGCCGGTTCTGTGGCGCTGGCTGCTTCTCTTGCCTTCTTTTTGTATGGGGTTTCCACTTTGCCTGAAACCATCAGTATCCCTTTCATCATTCTGGGGCTGATTGGATTGCTTGTATATTACAGGATTGAGGTCAATAAAACCAATCCGGTCCTGGACGTGCATTTGTTTAGAAATAACCGGGTTTTTGTTTTCACTCTCATCGGAATACTGGTGTTGTATTGTGCTACTTTTGCTCCCAATATTCTCTTAAGCCTCTACCTTCAATATAACCTGGGATTTTCGCCCAGTATCGCAGGTGCTATACTGGTGCTCCAGTTTGCTATTATGGCGGTGGTTGCACCGTACTCCGGTAAAATTTCCGACAGAGTGGAACCCGCCAGAGTCTCTGCGATAGGGATGGGATTGACCTGTATTGCTCTTATCCTTTTCTCCTTCTTAAGTGGAGAATCTCCCCTGTGGTATATTTTTATCGGTATAGTTGTCCTGGGTGTTGGTTTTGGTATGTTTGCCTCTCCTGCGGCTAATGCGGTGATGAGTTCGGTGGATAAAAAGTATTTTGGCGTGGCTTCCGGAACGCAGTCGGCCATGCGGCATATCGGACAGG
>CAZIQW010000087.1:3087-8420 GCA_964541585.1 uncultured Dehalococcoidales bacterium
GTGCTGAGTATGGCGGTTGTGATGATACTTTTCGCTATTTTCATTGGTAATGTTCAGATAACCCCCGAGTATTATGCGGCTTTTCTGGTCAGCTTGAAGACCGCATTTATCATCTTCGCCGTCCTCTGTTTTGCCGGGATATTCATAATATTAGCGGGGGGAACGCTCCGTAAAGGGAAATAATTGGAAGGGTTTGAAGGGACTGAATATGAGTTTACAACCCATTATCAAATTGCTTACAACTTCAGGGTCGGGTTCCCGAAGACAGATGGCCGATGCCATCAAGCATGGCAGGGTAGCATTAAACGGTAAGCCTGTTGAAAGCTTTATCCAACCGGTGAACGCCGAAAGAGATGTGGTTACACTTGACGGAAAACGTGTGTCGTTTCAGCTAAAACCCAGAGTCTATCTGATACTCAACAAGCCGAAAGGAATTGTTTCCACGACGAGCAGTGACAGGGAAGAGGAGACGATAATCAGCATCCTTCCGGCCAGATATCAACGTACCAGGTTGTATCCGGTAGGAAGGCTGGACAAAGAATCAACCGGACTGGTACTGTTAACCAATGACGGTGAGGTCACATTTCGCCTGACACATCCCCGATTTGAACATGAAAAGGAGTACCTGATACAGGTTGAAAGCAATCTCAAACCAGATGACCGGAATAAATTGGAATCGGGATTGGAGCTTGAGGAGGGAATGACTTCACCGGCCAGAATACGGGCGGTGAAATGCCCGCCTTACAACTATTCCATAACCATTCATGAAGGCAGAAAACGTCAGGTACGCCGCATGTTTGCTTCTCTGGGTTACAGGGTGCTGGAACTAAAAAGGGTGCGTCTGGGCAACCTCAAAATCGGCGATTTAGCCGAAGGGCAGACCCGTGAGCTGACCATTGAAGAAGTACGGGGTCTGAGAAAAAAGGAAGCCAATAAGGCAAACAAACGAAGATGACGGAAATCAGCCATGCAGTGGTGTCCAGCCCAGCAGTCGCTGGCTCCCGGGCGTCATCGCTGCCAGAGTATTGCGGAGAAGAGCGTCATAATTCCGGGATTGCCTGTCCGCCGGATAATTGACCATGCCGGAGAAAAGGCAATCGACATTATAGCGATGTCAACTCACGGCCGTTCAGGAATCGGACACCGGGTTTTTGGCAGTGTCACCGACAAGTTCCTGCGTGCCGGTGACACCGCGGTTCTGGTGGTAAGGACTTATGACGGTTAATTAAATACCGGGCATATACTGCTGCAAAGTCATTCCGGGATTTCAACCTGCGAAATGCGGATGCTCATGTTCCTGCATCCAGCAAACAGGATCTTCAAAATAAGCGCAATCTTGAGGTGACATTATCTCAAAAACTTTTACCTGCATTTCTTTAGCCAGAAGCGGGTTAATTTTTTTCAGCAGCTCTTCTCGCTCTTTTGATGATTCCCATGCCTGCCAGTCATCAAGACTCTGCCACGTACTGATTATGGCTACAATATCCCGGTTATGAACACTCATTAAAGTCTCACCGGAAACATGACCTTTTTGTAATATGGCAAGCATTTTTAGTTCGGTGAGCAGCTGTCCGAGGTCTTCTCCATGTTTGAGCTGACGTTCAACAATTACTCTGATCATATTTTGACCCCTCCTTTAATCCTTTGTCCTGGTTACTAAAGAATCAGGCTGGAAATGCACCCATAATGCTGTACCGGGATAATTTTCAGCATCAATGTTAAAATACGCGCTCACATTAAAGATAGTAAACCTGAGAACAGGAGGATTATAGGAGTATATTCCCCATATTGTCAACCTATTTGACGTCCAATTTTATTCAGGTTTAGCCGGAATTAAGCTGCTCTGAAGCTGAATTGAGCCGGCAAACGCAGGTAAGCATCAAGCTGATTGACAATTAATATCGAGTCAGCTTCATCTATCGTAATCGGACTTCAGGCATTAAGTTTGCGAAATATTCCGTTATCAGCTAATATTCTGATAACGAGCTAAGCAATGGTTTCTCAAAACGTTGAGAATCAAGATTAAAATAATGACGGCTCAGGAATAATTCTTAAGGGAGGGAACCTGATGAAAATATCAGTCATTGGAGTTGGTCAATGCGGGTGTAATATTGCTGATGAGTTCTGGAATATCAACAACTATGGGAAATCATTTTTTGGCCGCGGAATTGAGATTGTGGTGGATGCCTTTGCCGTAAACACAGATGAAACGGATTTGGCTGGAATCAAACATATTCCAAAGGACAAGCGGCACAGAATCGTCATCGGAAGTTCGAAAACATTCGGTCACGGTGTAGGCAAGATTAATGCCGAAGGCTCCAGAATAATGAAAGAAACTCATCCCTTTATTGTGGACAGCGTGCTGAGTTCTCGAAAATATCATGAAAGTGATGCTACAGTGGTGATTGCCAGCGGTGCCGGGGGTACCGGTTCGGGAGGAATCGGGTGGCTGATAAGGGCTCTAAAAGAACGAATAGAAAAACCGGTCTATGCCATTATAGTATTGCCATTCGCTTATGAGGAAAAAGGAGAAAATTCTTATGCTGTGATAAACACAGCCACCTGTATCAAGACCGTCAACCAGCATGCCGATTCGGTTTTCCTCCTGGATAACGAAAGATTCGCTAAAGCGGATGTTGGAATAACTACCAATTTATCGATAATTAACCAGAAAATGGTTAAAAATTTTTACGATCTGTTTTGTGCCGGAGAGGAAAGCCGGACCAAGAACATCGGGAGCAAGGTGATTGACGCCGGAGATATCAAACAGACACTGGAGAATATCTGTACTATCGGCAGGGGGGAGGTCCCGCTTTCCACGTTTTATCCATTTAAAAAAGACAATTACAAAGAAGCGGCAAAAGAAAGCATCGGCGCTATCGGCGCGCTGGGACTGGCGCAGAACAATCTTAGCCTCAATGTAAATATCGCAGATGCCAGAAAAATTCTGGTCATCATCAGTGGCCCCCGGGATATCTCCACTCTCAGTGTCATGGGAGAGCTTTCCAATGCTCTGCAAGAGAAATCGCCTCAGGCCATAATCAGAATCGGAGATTACCCTCGCAGTTCCAAAGAGATTGCGGTCACGGTGGTTCTTGCCCAGCTGACAGCGATACCCAAGATGGATGAAGTATTCAACCGGGCGGAATATCTCATCAACAAGCGGATGGAAATTGAAAAAGAGACCGCAAAAAAAATGGAAACCCTCTATAAGAGCGGGACCAATATTCCTACGCTGGATTAAAAATACCGGGTTCTCCGGCGGCGTTCCCGCTTAGGTTTCAGGTCAAGCGGGCGAATGCTACCCTGCACTGAAAGAAAATGAATTTCCAGCCTGACTCGATATAATGCATCGAGTCAGGCTGGAAATATTTTTAATAACCCTGACCGCGTTCTACTGGTATCTGAAGTCATTCTACACGAACGGAATGGACGCTGTTTTGGGTTAGTCCCTCTTTTTCCACTGGAAGACTCATAAGCTGATTCAAAAAATCGTCCCAAAATTCTCCCAATGGACGATAAAAAAACAAAAAAAGCCTGTTAAGCTTAATCTGGAGGGCATGGAAGCTGCGTGTTGGGTATTAATCCTTCCAACCGCAGCGATGCCGCTCAATAAATCAATTAACAGGAGAAGGACATGAGGATAAAAAAACTGCTGCTTATCTTCCTGGTGGTAATTGCATTGCTGGCAACCCTGGCACCGGTATCATCACTGTCTGCGGCTTCAGCGCGGGCTGATTTTAAAAGGATTGCCCGGGGAGGCAACGGTGATGCGATGAACAATTATGCCTGGAGCACCTGTGTATTTCAGGGCATGCTGTATGTGGGTACCGGCCGCAACATTCCCTATCAGGCGGAAGCCGGATTCAAGATGGAGTTGGGGCTGCCTGACAGCATTAAAGTGGAAGCTATTACCCATCCCCGGGAGCCGATTGGCTCGTATGAATGGGCGGAGGATATGTGCGCCGAAATCTGGCGATATAACCAAAACAAGTGGGAACAGGTATATAAAGCAAAGGTGGTGGATATCTCTGACCAATTCGGATATGAGGAAGGCTCTGGGGAGGTGTATACTGCCAGCGAATTTGGCTTCCGTGAAATGATTGTCTATACCGATAAAGACGGTGTTACGGCGTTGTATGCGACGAATGGGGCTCAAACTCCGCGCTATAGCCAGTCCGGCAGCCTGATGCTCAGGTCGGTTGACGGAGTCACCTGGGAACCAATAACCCTCGGTGTTTCAGGTACCTGGGATTCCCGGACTCTGGAAGTTCATAACGGCAAGCTGTATATCGGTCTTTCGACCATAATCGGTTTTGGTGATAAGGCCGAAATCTGGGCTACGGATAATCCGGCAGATGAAGAATCCTGGAAAATGGTCGCTGATTTGACGCTTGATGGAAATCAGGCGGTAGCGACCCTGACCAGCTTTAATGGTCTTCTCTATGCGGGTACGGTAAATGAGCAGGGTTACCAGATATGGAGAAGTACTGTTGCTGCTCCGGTTTCGGATGAACACTGGATAAAGTTGGTTGAAAATGGCGCCGGAGATATGACCAATCTGTTCGCCGGGACCACCAAAGTGTTCAAGGGGCAACTGTACGTAGGGTCCATGAGTATCCCGCTGCCTACCGGAGACACCATCCGGCTGCCCAAGGGCTTTGAACTAATCCGCATTGATACGGATGATTCCTGGGAATTGCTTATCGGCGACCCGATAGCCCAGAACCCGCCATCCGGCATACCGGAGATAAGAACTCCGGCCAGCGGCTGGCCGGGCGGTTTTGCCAATCCTCTAAATTTCTATTGCTGGTCGCTGGAAGAAGTCGAAGGTGAACTCTACCTGGGTACCTTTGATGCCAGTATCCTTTTGCTGGAAATGGTCCGGCAGGGGGTTGGCATTGAAAACCTGACTCCCCAGGAACTGCAAGTTATTATCAATGCTATCCAGAATTTGATAGGTAATCTGGGCAGCCTGGGCATGGATGATAGTGTGGCGCCGATGACCCAGGTCTTGAAAAGCTACCAGGCCAAACCCTTTAACTGGGAGCGAGTACTTAAGACAGCGGTTAAATGGTCATGCGGCGGCGATATTTGGAAGAGCGTGGATGGAGTGAATTGGGAGCCGGCCAATCTGAACGGACTGGAAAACCCCCATAATTACGGTATCCGGGAGATGCTCAACGCAGGGAAGACACTGTATGTGGGGACCGCCAATCCCTTTGACGGCTTCGAGGTATTTAATGCATCCATGAAGAAATTAACCAGAGATAATCAATATAATCAAGGAAATAAAAAATGTCTGGTGCGAGCAAATAGATGAATAAATGATG
>CAZIQW010000088.1:0-8372 GCA_964541585.1 uncultured Dehalococcoidales bacterium
TCCATGTCGCAGACTCCCGGCCTGTCTTCTCCATGAGGCAGAGGCTTCTTCTCCTGGATTAACTGTTTCATGTTGGTATTCAACAGCAGCTTGGAATAACTGCTGGGCCCCGGATAGCCGCCGAACATGCCCAGATAAGGATAAATTCTGTCATTTTGATTCGCCGGGCCGTTTTCGATAGCCAGTACCGGTGTCTTGTAGATTAGAAATGTTGAAAGCATGGAAAACGCGCTGCGATACTTGCCGAATCCGCAGGAGTCAGGGACTACTCTCCTGCCCAGCCAGACCATCGGCAGCATTAATTCCCAGATTTCCACGTTACCCATATCCGTATCCGGCATAAAAACAGCATCCGCAATAATACCGTCACGGATAGCAAAGGCACCTCCTCCCATTGTCCCGGCTGGCTCCGTCGAAAGGAAGCTGTAGTCTTTCCCAAAATGATCCTTTCCGGCCAGCGTACCGGCCCCGCCGCCGCACATGGTATTGCCTGAACGCACCTCCTCCAGAAAACCCCGGCAGAAAAATGCATGGGACTGCTGAGACATCAGTTTCGGTCCACCGTTTTCCGGCCAGGCGAACATATTGCAGGTGGGAATGTTTGGTGAGCCCGGATTAACAAAGGTGTCAAAAGGAGCATTCATACTGACATTGAGGAAAGTCCCGTGGTTCGATTTACCGGTATAAGATATCGTTTGAGTCATTATCATACAGACAGCGCCCAGGAGTGAAGATGGGGTACTGTTATGCACATGCCACCCCCATGAGCCGGCACCATCAAAATCGATATGATAGCTGCCGTCAGGCCTGATATGAAAATCCCAGGGAACCAGGGTAATTCTATCGACAGCGTGATGCGGCGGTGCGATGGTCCGGGTCATATATACCTCTATGGTTGATGGAGAATGGAACTTGCCCGGCACCGTCCGCCTCTTGACTCTCTCTATCTGAGTGCGTCGTTCTATTTCGATAAGCTCCCGGATGCCATCTGTGTAATAATCAATACCGAAATCTTCGATAATCCGGGAGATTTCCATTCTAACCTTGATATCCGCCGCCAGGGCTCCCTTCCTGTTCAGCAAAAACATGTCCGGATTGCGAAGGCCATAGCGGACTCTGCGCTCAAAGCTTTTGAGGTGAATATTATTTACGGCGCTTTTTTCAGCCGTGAACTTGATGCCGTCGACAAATCTTTCCGTAGCTCCGCAGGGCATACATCCCGGAGACAAGGCGCCGATTTCGGATTCCATAATCACACAGCCGACCCAGCCTATCAATTTGTTTTCATGAAATACAGGCTGGATATCATAAATATCCGCAGAATGCATACCGGCAATAGCACAATCATTGGAAGTAAAACAATCTCCTTCGCGGATGCCTTCCTGTTCATAGTCTTGCTCAATCATCCACTGGATAACTTTCCCCATTAGAGGAATGTGGATGATAATACCCGTGGATTGAAGAACGCAGTCACCTTCCGGTGTGTAGAGGGCGACCGCGAGCTCGGCTACTTCCCTCACCTGGGGTACAGCGCTAATCATCCGGGTAGTCTCCCGTCCGGCTATAGCAGCCGAAAGCAGCCTGGAATGAAACAGCTCCATCCTCATAGGGTCTTTGGAGGAAAGAGGGAGGTCTTTAAGTCCGTAATAATACCCGGTCTCTTTATACAACTCCCCATTTTGTTCGAGCATTGATTTAAGAGTTTGATTGCCCCAGCAGATGCCTTCTTTTTCGATTGTTTGGACCATATTAGACCTCCTTCAACCAGATTCTTTTATACTCGTCCACGAACACTTTACGGCCTTCGGGAACGGGCATTGTGGTAGCCGGAGCTTCAATAATTACCGGGCCTTCTATCTCGTTACCGCTGGCTAGCAAGTCCATTTCATATACTTTTGCTGTCTTCCATGAACCTTTTACATAGACTTCCCTTTCCCCCTTATAAGCCCTGGAGTCAGGAGTTCTACCCTCAAATGCAAATTTCTTCAATTGAGGTTTAATCTTGGGAACCATAGCGATAAGCCCCAGTTCAAATATCTGGTAGCCCACTTCAGGAAACTTCGCAGCATGGGCATATTTTCGGGAATAGACTTCTTCAAAGGCACCAATCAACTTTTCCAGGTCCTGGGGTGTTTGCAGCCTGGATAAAGGAGACAGTACCTCGACATCTTCAAGCTGCTGGGTGTATCTGACATAAGCCACCTGTTTGAAGACTATTTCCTCTTTCCTGAATCCCTCCATCTCCATTTCCCGTACCGCGGTTTGCTCCAGTTGTTCCCACCCCATGCTGATTACCATCGCCATATAACCCTTAAACATGTCATCCGCCTGAGGAGGAATGGCAACCAGCGTGGATTTCTGATAGCGATGAGTATAGTCCGTTGCCGTGCAGCCAAAAGCCGAGAAAGCCGCCGCCCAGGGTACCGTAAACACCCCCAGGAAAGGAATCCCCGCCGTATAACCAGCCAAAAACATGGGGCCGGCCCCGCCGTAACCGATTAGATTATATTCTGAAGGGGAGTAACCCCGAACAGAGAGAACGGTAAGAATATGGTCTCTCATTTTGACATTAATCAGGTCGATGACTCCTTCAGCAAACTGATAAGGGTCAACGCCCAGCGGCCCGGCACACTTCTCTTTTATCGCTTCAAAGGACAGGTCTTTTCTCAGCTTTATTTTTCCCCCCAGATAGTAGTCCGGATTAAGGATTCCCAGAATCAGAGCACAGTCCATTACAGTCGGAACCTGGTTGCCCGCATTGTAACAAACAGGACCCGGCTCGGAACCGGCGCTGCCCGGGCCGATATCCACCCTTTTAGATTCCGGGTCTATCGTCAGATACTGTCCGGCGCCGGAACCGATGGAATCTATTACCAGAGTGGGAATGTTAAGAACGCTGCGCCCAACTTCAACTTCACGAGTCAGTACCGGTTCGCCGCCCATAATCAGTCCAACATCAAAACTGGTGCCGCCCATGTCTGTACAAATCAAATTGGGCATATCGAATACCCCAGACAGATACTTGGCGCCCAGGATACCCCCGATAGGACCGGAGAAACAGGCTTTATACAACGGAGGATATTGAATGTTGGCGATGCCTCCATCTGCCAGCATAATCTGTAATGGGTGCCTGTAGCCTGTATCCTGGAGTTCTTTTTCTATCTTTTGCAGGTGCCCCCTGACCGGTTCAGCGCCATAAGCCTGCAATACCAGGGCATTTAATCGAGGCCCCTCGCGGGTAATCGGCACCAGTTCGCAAGAAAGGTACAGGGGCACTTCCCTGCCCCTGGCCTGCATTACCGCTCTGGCAATCCCGGCAGCAGTCAGCTCATGAGTGGGATTAAGATAAGAAAAGAGGAACATTATGGCAATCCCTTCCACATTATGGTCTAATAAGTCGGCTACAGCCTGCTGGACTTCATGTTCGTACATGGGAATTACCTGTTCACCAAACATGCTGATTCTTTCAGTAACACCGCGGATTAGCTTTTGGGGGACAAAGGGTTCATTATGGATATGGGCTACTTTATGCATCTTGTCCTGGAAACCATAACCTGCATGAACTCCACCCCCACGCTCGTGCAGGAGAGTGTCTTCAAAGCCCCGGGTAATGATAATACCGACTTTTTTGCCGGTTCTGGTCAGAAGGGTGTTCAACATTGTAGTGCCGGCATAAACCGCTGCCTGGATACCCGGCAGGACGTCTTTCGCCTCTTTTTCCCAGTCAATTTCCCAGTATTCGAGAGCGTCTTTGATAGAATTAACAAAGCCGATTGACTCGTCACCATGGGTGCTGGAAGCCTTTCCGACCACAAAATCGCCGGCGTTATCGACCAGAATCATATCTGTCATAGTACCGCCGGCGTCGCTTCCCAGCAAGACAACTTTTCTTGGCTCGCCCATATTCCCTCCTTTAGCTAATCCCCGTTTTCTATTTATTTAATCATACCCAGAACCCCTATGTACCTAGTCCCACATAATACCTAGAGCTTCTAGGTATTATGATGTAAAAATATAACATCAGCCTGGGGTTATTGTCAACCGGGAAAATAGAACCTAAAAAAGAGAAAAGATTACATTTGGCAATAGCGCGTCTGCGAATATGGATTCAGGATTAAGAAGAGGAATGAGGGATCCCTGAATCGAATGCTTCACGTCCTCTCCCAAATCCACCGTCCTGAACCTGTACCCAATCGACATCAAATAGTTGAAGCCACTCTTGCGCCTTCGGCTATTGAATCCTTGATATAGCTAAGTTTACCGCAGTCGCCCGCGCAGTATACTTCAGGGGCTGTACTCTGAAAAGCGGCAACCTGCTCCTTATCCGGCTCGATGCCGTCGGCAATTATTATGTTGTTCGCTTCGATTATCTGATTGTTACCGGCTTTCAGGGTAACGGCGACACCCTTATCAGTTATCTCATCGTATGTAACCCCGGTAATCACCGGGACACTGTTTTGATTGAGCTTGTCCATTATCATCCACCTGAAAGGAATGGGCATCTCCATTCCTATCTGCTCTCCGCTCTCCAGGACAGTCACCTTTCTCCCTCTTTCCGCCAGGAAAGCCGCCAGCTCACACCCCACCATACCTCCCCCGATAATGGCTATCTTTCTTCCCAGGGGCATCCATAATCCGCTCATTTTCCTTATCAGGGACGGCTTTCGGAACGGCTTTATTAAAGCTCTGAATTTATCACCGTCAATCACATTGGGCTTATCGATACCTTGAATCGGAGGGTTTCGCCTTGTCGCTCCGGTTGCCAGGATTAGGACATCCGGCCTCAGCTGCGTCACTATCTCAGGAGTAACTTTTTTACCCGACTCAATCCTGACATTTAATTTTTTAAGCTGGCGGATAAGATAAGCAGTCAGTTCTTCATTCTCTTTTCGAACGATGGAAGCCAAAAGCAATGTTCCCCCCAGGCGGCGCTCCTTTTCGTAAAGGGTCACCTGATGGCCCCGCAGCGCGGCTACTCTGGCGGCTTCCATACCGGCCGGCCCCCCTCCCACTATAATGACTTTCTTACTCTTAACCGGTGGGGCAGGCGCAGGTTCGCTTTCCTTGCCGGCAGAAGCATTTACGGCGCAGCAAACACCGTTCCGCACGAATATCTGATGGACGCAGGTATAGCAATAAATGCATTTGCGGATATCTTTTTCGTTCCCGGCCAGGAGTTTATTGGGAAGCTCGGGGTCCGCGACTAAAGACCTTCCCATCGCAATGAAATCAGCGTCACCCTGGCGGATGACCTTTTCGCCGAACTTGGGGCTAATCCGTCCGGCGGTAATTACCGGTATATTAACCTTTTGCTTGATTCCCCGGGCCAGGGGGACCAGGTATCCGGGGATGTTCACCAGAGGAGCTTCGGTGAAACCGACACCCGCGGAACCTCCATACCCTGACACATGAACCGCATCTACTCCCGCATTTTCTATCATCCGGGCCAGGTTCTGTGCTTCATCCTGAGTAATGCCATTCTCGATACCAAATTCCCTTCCGTCAATCCTGCACCATGCCGGATACTCTCTCCCGACCACACCTCTTACCGCTCCGATTATTTCCAGGAGAAATCTGGCCCTGTTCTCCAGAGTTCCACCGTATTCATCCTGACGACTGTTGGTGGAACGAGACAAGAACTGGTCAATCAGGTAGCCATGTCCGGCATGGATTTCCACACCGTCAATACCGGCTTTCTTAGCCCGTCCCGCTGCGGCGGCAAAACACTGTACCAGTTGTCTTATCTCCAGGACAGTCAGCTCTCTGGCTGCTCCCAGTTCCGCCGGCACGAGAGGGACTGCGGAAGCAGAGACAGGTTCATGACCTCCTGAAAGGAATGGTGCTGCGATGCGCCCTCCATGCTGTATCTGGATGCCCAATTTCGCTCCATGCTGATGCACAACTTCTGCAAGTTCTGCCAGGCCGGGAATAAATTTATCATCGGATATACCAATCTGACGGGTCATCACCCTGCCCCGGGGATAATCAACTGAAGCCACTTCCACTACTATTAAACCGGCGCCACCCCTGGCTCTCTCCGCGTAATAACCCTTTAGGCGCTCTGTAACCAGACCGTCCCGGCCAGCAAAGTAAGTCCCTGTGGCAGCCATCACTATCCGGTTTCTCAGTTCCATCTGCCCGATTCTGCCGGATTTCAATAATTCTCTAAATCCTGGATTTGTTTGTATCATAGTTTTCAACCTCATAGAATTTAACATCTCATCACACGACAATATGACTTGAACGGGGCTAAAGCTTTAAAGCCATTCTTGCCGCACTGAATGTTGCCTGAGCCGCGTTTCCCGGCATAACACAGTCCCCGATGGTATACACTTCGGGTACCAGTCCCTTGATTTCATCCGCCAGGCCATCCAGCGGCTGTACTCCAACGGCCAGTATTATTGTGTCGGCCGGCAAAGCCAGTATCTCTCCCCCCAGCCTTATAATTAAAGAATTTCCGTCGACCTCTAAAATGGCAGCATTCAAATACAAAGGAATCCGCAATTGCACCAGGCGTCTCAGCAGACCCCTGAAAGTAATCATATCATCAGGCCCCTTGCGCCCACCCAGACCGCTATGGCTCACCAGGGTCACTTCCTTCCCCTGTTCGGCTAACAGGACCGCGGTCTCCATCGCCAGAATACTTCCCCCGATTATGGCTATCTTACTTCCTGCCTCAACTGTCCCCTTAATGACATCATTAGCCTGGACAACGTTTTTCCCACTTCCTCCCGGTACATCCAGTCCGGGAGGAACCGCACCGGTAGCCACTATTACAATATCCGGCTTGTATTCTTCAATCTTCTCCCTCGTAATTTCGTTATTCAAATTAACGGTTACCTGTAGTTTGTCCAGAACCAGCTTCAGACGGGAGATAATAGAAGCATAGCCCTGCTTTCCCGGAATACTGCAGGCGATTTTCCACTGGCCGCCAAGTTCAGACTCCTTTTCAAACAAGGCCACATTATGTCCCCTGCGTTTAAGGAGAACAGCTGCATGCAGACCGGCAAGGCCTCCTCCGACAACCATCACTTTCCGGGGAGCATCTACCGGCGCTAATAAGGAGACCGATTCCCGGTACAGAAACGGGTTCACAGTACAGGAGCGCCAAGAAGTCCGGATACAGTTATTGCAATATAAACAGCGGGAAATGCTTTCAACATCATCCTGCCGTAGTTTGTTCGGTAAATCAGGGTCAGCCAGGAGCGGCCGGCCGAAGGCAATAAAATCGGCTTCGCCTTCTCCAATAGTTCTTGCCGCCAGTTCCGGACTTATCTTACCGGACACTATTACGGGGAAACCGGAAGCTTTTTTTACCCTGGCAGCCACCGGTATGACCGTCCCTTCAGGTGTCAGGTAAGATGGGGCCATCATCGTCGACCAGTATTCCAGTCCTGATGAGACGCTTATCACGTCAGCTCCTGCAGAACCAAGAATTGCGGCCTGCCGGATAACCTCGTCAGTGGTAACTCCTCCCGGAATATCGTCACAACCGTTGATGCGGACAATTAACGGAAACCCGACACCCGTTTTTTCTTTAATGGCTTCAATAATTCTGCTGACAAAGCGAGCCCTGTTTTCAACATTGCCTCCATAAAGATCAGTTCGCCGGTTAGTCGCCGGGGACAAAAAGGTGCTCAGGAGACAGCCGTGACAGGCATGTAATTCGACCGCATCTGCCCCTGCCTCTCTAACCCGGCATGCAGCCAGGGCAAAGTCCTGTATATATCCTTCTATATCCTTTTCATTTAATACCTGATATTGTTTATCCCTGGACATCCAGGGTATGATACCGGGCACTTTAACAGATACCCCTTCCGGGACCGATTTCAAGAGTAAAAACAGCATACCCGGATGCATTATCTGAATACAGGCTTTGGCACCCTGCTCATGTATTATATCAACCAGCTGTTTTATTCCCGGTAAAAAGCTATCATCATAAATGCTGAGATTATAAGGCATCACGCCGTCCGGACTAACCGCAGCAAACTGGGTTATTATCATCCCGGCGCCTCCGCCGGCTCTTGCCCTGTAGTATTCCAGCATGGCATCGGTAACCATACCTTTGCTATCCGCAAGGGCATTCCCCATTGCCGCCATGATAATCCGATTATTAATCGTTAAACTTCCAATATTACCGGGTTGAAATAATGAGGAGAACTCTGATACTCCCGGTTGAGTATTCGCTGCAGCCATCTAAAGCTCCTTTAACTATTTTCCTTAACAATATACCAGAATAATTGACTACAAGATAGATTATCCCCTGCTGCAAACAGCAGATAAACTACGTCATTTTTAACTCCTAATTCCGTAAATCTACGGATTAGATCGGAAGAGCACACGTCTGAACTCCAGTCACCGCTCATTATCTC
>CAZIQW010000089.1:0-917 GCA_964541585.1 uncultured Dehalococcoidales bacterium
CACCACCCTATCCTACACTCTTTCCCTACACGACGCTCTTCCGATCTTTACCAACTGGCGGGTCTCTATCTGCCGGCGCTTTTGAAATATCTGGGCCATGTCCGCCAGGCGGGGAGGCGGGGGAGTTTGAACATCCATCAAGTAAGCATAGTAATCTTTGGCTTTGTGAAAACCATATTTTTCGATGAATTCCTGATAATAAGGGGGATTATGGGTCAGTTCCATGGTAGGCGGATGTTCGAAGCCTTCAATCAAAATACCCTGGCGCTCATGAGTGGCATTGGAGTACTCGCCGGGGCCGCGCAATATGTTCATACCCCGCTCTTTAGTCCACTCCCGGGCTTTATCCAGCAGGGTTTCAGCTACCGAATAATCATTTATAACCTCGAAAAAACCGAAAAAGCCGACGCTGGCATTGTAATGCTCATTGAAGCGGTGATTGATGGCGGCGGAAATACGGCCAATCGGTTTACCGTTCTGCCAGGCTAAAAAGTGGGTTACCTCCGCATGCTGATGATAGGGATGCCGGGAAGTTAAAATCCCTGTCAGTCCCAGCAGACGGTTACCCAGCAGGTCCCCTGTTAAAGGCGGCGTCCAGAGCGGGTCATCTTTGTAAAGATTCCAGGGAAATCTGGCAAATACCTTAATCCGGGGATCTCCCAGGGGTATTTCTTCTACCCTGAAAAACCCGTCACTAACCAAGAAGTACACTTTCGAATAACATTGTGCACATTATATCAGAAAAAGCAAAAGAGGGTAAAATAATTTTCAGCTTATCTCCACTTAATCACGACGGATTCCCGCTGAAAAAGGCCAACGGCTACTCTGAGAACCAGATAATCTACGACAGATCGGACGAGCGTCGTGTAGGGAAAGAGTGTAGGAGTGGGGGTTGAGCGGGGGGGGGGGCGGGGGGG
>CAZIQW010000089.1:927-8337 GCA_964541585.1 uncultured Dehalococcoidales bacterium
GGTCAGGAGAAAGAAGACAATATACCAGGATGGGGTCAAAACCAGCACCACCAGATTACCCCATCCCATTATTACCACACCCAGGAAAAACATGACAACACAGACCCAGGTAACGATGATCGCCGGAATTGCCCCGGAGAGCGCTTTACCCAGGAGTAATTCCCATGTTCTGACCGGGGTGGCTAAAAGCGGTTCCAGACTGTGAGATTGCTTCTCCTCGATAATACTGAATGTAGCGAAGCTAATAGCGATCATCGTGGGTATCAGGAGAAGCCAGAATTTAAACTGGCTGAGCAACAATAACTGGAGTTGCTGAACAATCGGCAGAGTCGCAGCAGCCGATATCTCAGTGGTCAGCTGTGCCATGGCAGATTGAATGAAAGAGACGGGAATCAAGGAATCTCCCCCAAAGCGATAGACCAACCAGATATACAGTAAGCCCTGAGCCACAATCAAGACAGGCAGCACCGTTACAAACATGCTGTTATTCAAATCACGGAAAATAACTTCCCATTCTTTGAACAGGATATTCCGGATGCGACGTCCGGTCATGCTTGTTCCTCCTCCCGCACCAGAGTGAGGTAAATCTCTTCCAGAGAGTGTCGCTCCTCACCGACCTCCATTACTCTTCCCCCCGCCTGCACAATACGCTCTACTAACCCGGGCAAGTCTTTTTCAGGATTGTCCAAGTGCACAAACAGGTAGTTCCCTTCTTGATTAAAAGATTTTGCAGATTGTAGTCTTTCGACTGCTTCGATAACAGTACCGGTAACCTTTTCCAACCTTACAGATATCCGGCGCTGGAACAGGCGCTGACGGAGATTCCGGGGTGTATCCAGAGAAAGAAGCCGGGTGCGGAATATGGCTATTCGATGACACAGCTGCTCAGCTTCTGCCAGGTTATGAGTGGAAAGAAAAACAGTACGGCCTTCCAAACTTAAATTCCTGATCAGTTTCCGTATGTCATCTGAAGCTTCGGGATCAAGGCCGGCCGTAGGCTCGTCCAGGAACAATACCTCCGGCTCATGTAATAACGCCCGGGCCAGAGCCAGCCTCTGTTTCATTCCCTTTGAAAAGGCCCCCACCTGATCGGCTCTTCGCTCCCAGAGGCCCATGATTTTGAGGTATTTTTCGACCTGAACAGCAGCATCAATCCCCTGGTAGAATCCAGCAAAATATTCAAGATTGCGGTAAGCGCTCAGCTTATTATAAAAACCCGGCGATTCGGTAAGCAGACCAATAATCTCATGGAGCTGCTCAATAGAGCCAACCGTGCGTAATCCGGCGACAACCGCATAACCGGAGGTGGGTGCGATAATGCCTGAAAGCATACGAATAGTGGTGGTCTTGCCGGCCCCATTCGGACCCAGGAAACCCAGGATCTCACCCTTGTCTATTTCCAGATTAAGGCCATCCACAGCGGTAAAATTGCCAAATTTACGGGTTAATTCGTGAACTTCTATCATTTAAAAACACTCTGATGCCATTTTTGCGAAATTCAGGTTTCCCGCGACAAGGCGAACAGATGATTAGGTATTATAGCATGTTTTGGACTCTATTTTACTTTTGTCCCATAATCTGATATTTATTGTCTTAAGTAATTAACAATAATACAGCCGAATAATCAGGAGATATTATGCAATTCGAATCCAAAAGCCTGGAGATTCTGGCAGAATCTCTGAAAAAGCTGGAAGAAGGCTTTGCCGGCCTGCCGGAGATTGAGAACAATTACGACTACAGCAAAATGCGAGAGATCATGCTGGAAGTAGCGGAAAAGATGAAGGACAACTATCCTTACTTCCATCCTTATTACGCCGGTCAAATGCTGAAGCCTCCACATCCGGTGGCAAGGCTGGCCTATATGCTCAGCCTCTGGATTAATCCTAACAACCATGCCCTGGACGGCGGCCGCGCCAGCTCGCGGATGGAAAAAGAAGCTGTAGCTGAAATAGCCGGTCTGTTTGGTTGGGAAGTCTTTCTGGGGCATATTTGCAGCGGCGGGACGATGGCAAACCTGGAGGCGCTCTGGGTCTCCGGTAAACTGAACCCGGGGAAACTGGTGGCAGCTTCCGAAATGGCGCATTATACTCACAGCCGGATTTCCGAGGTCTTAAAAATACCTTTTCAATCAATCCCCTGTAACCACCTGGCCCAAATGGACCTGGATGCACTGGAAAAATTGCTGAAAACGGGCGAAGTCGGCACGGTGGTGGCAACTATCGGCTCTACCGGCACAGGTTCTATCGATGCACTTCCCGAAATCCTGGCATTAAAAGATAAATACGGCTTCAGACTCCACGCGGATGCCGCTTACGGAGGTTATTTCATACTGGCGGACAATTTAAGCACTACCGCCCGCCGGGCTTTTGACTGTTTAAATCGGGTTGATTCCATTGTAATTGACCCGCATAAGCACGGTTTACAGCCCTATGGCTGCGGATGCGTGCTCTTCCGGGATCCCGGCGCAGGCGTCTTTTATAAGCATGATTCACCTTATACCTACTTCAGTTCTCAGGAACTGCATCTGGGAGAAATCAGCCTGGAATGCTCCCGCCCCGGCGCCTCTGCTGTAGCTTTATGGGCAACCCAGAAGCTTTTACCCATGACCCGGGATGGAGAATTTGCTGTCAACCTGGGCAAATCCCGGGAAGCCGCTCTAGAACTCTATAAAAGGATTTCCGCTGATTCCCGGTTCAGAACTTTTCTGGCACCGGAACTGGATATTGTCGTCTGGGCTCCCCGGGCTGCGACCGGTGATTTGGCTTCGAAGCTCTCCCAGGATATCTTTGAGACAGCGGCCAAAAATAATTTACATCTGGCCACCTTTAAATATCCTGTCCGGTTGTTAAAAGATTACTGGCCTGACATCCGGTTCACCGGTGATTACGTGACATGTTTGCGCTCGTGTTTGATGAAACCCGAGCATCCGGAATGGATAGACCGTATCTGGGAGATTCTAAATCAAGTAACGGATGAAGTTTTGCGATAAATTTTTAATACAATGAAAAATAGCGATGGAAATAAACATTTTAATTGAAGAAGGCATTGAGATTACCACGAGCAGCTCCTGGCTGGAGAAGACAGTCGAAGCATCTCTTGTCGCAGAAAAAGCTCCTCCTAACAGCGAAATCAGCCTGGTAATCACCGGTCAGGAAAGAATCCGGGAGCTAAACCTGGAATACCGGGGACAGGATAAACCTACCGATGTATTGTCCTTTTCTATGGCCGAGCAGAAAGAACAGGAAGAACCAGTGAACTTTATCGAGCCTCCGGACGGGATGCTGCACCTGGGTGAAGTAGTTATTTCTTATCCCCAGGCAGTGATACAGGCCGAAGAGAACAATCATTCCATCAACAGAGAACTGGCTGTCCTGATAGTACACGGTGTTCTGCATATTCTGGGTTACGACCATGAAAAACCGGAGATGGAGACTGCGATGACTACCAGGGAAAAAGAAATTCTGGCTGAACTCGAAAAGGAGAATATATGAAAGTACTCGGAATTGCCGGAAGCCCCCGTAAGGGGGGTAATACCGACATTCTTCTGGCCCGCTTCATAGAAGGCGCTGCCAATAAAGGGGCAGAGGTGAAAACACTGGCAGCCTGCGACCTGAAGATATCCGGCTGCCTGCACTGCGATGCCTGCCTGGTGAAGGGAAACTGCCGGGTTCAGGATGATATGCAGATGGTCTACCCGGAGATGGAGTCTGCGGACCGGATTGTTCTGGCATCGCCGTTACAATTCATGAGCGTTACTGCACAGTTGAAAGCCCTGATTGACCGCTGTCAAGCGCTCTGGGCGCGTAAATATGTACTGAAGATACCCCCCCTGGGCGATAGACGAAAGCGTAAAGGCTTTTTCATCTCCGTCGGCGGACGCAGGACGATTCCTAACCTGTTTGACGCCGAACTGGTAACAATCAAAATTCTCTTCAAGACACTGGATGTTGACTACTCCGGGGATATCCTGCTTCCCGGAATTGACGCCATGGGAGACATCTTCAAGCATCCTGATGCGCTGGATCAGGCTTATCTTGCCGGACAACGATTTGTCGATGACCCATAGTTGCCATCCAGGAGTTTTACCTCACCCCGGTTCAGTAGAGAACCATGAATTTCTTGTTTGCATTTTATATTCTCATAAGCTAATATCTATTTAGAGGTTTCGGTTTTGGTTGCCGATACTTGGTTTAATCCTTGCGATACCCCGAGCATTGGATGACCCAACGCGAACCCTAATATTTAAAAGGAGGTCATCCATGAGTTTCGAGGAGAAGTCGCTCCAGTGCTCCGATTGCGGAAAAACGTTCCCCTTTACGGTAGAAGAGCAAGAATTTTTCGCTTCCAAAGGCTATACCAATGAGCCCAAACGTTGTCAGGCTTGCCGTCAGAACCGAAGATCCGAGCGGTTTGCCAACGGTGGCGGTATGGGCAGAGGACCACGCCAGATGTTCCCCGCAACCTGCGCACAATGCGGCAAAGAGACCCAGGTACCGTTCCAGCCTCGCGGCGATAAACCGGTATACTGCAGAGAATGCTACGAAAAGATGAGATAATATTTTAGTCTCTGAATAATAAATAGGCCGGGGGAACCGGCCTATTTATTATTCTTAACTGTTTTATCACAGCCATTCATCATCCCCACCTCACCACCAACATCATCCCAAGAGGCTGAATTGTAGTTTACTCTCTAATAACAGAGCACCTTCATAATAATATCCCATATTGTCATTATACTATTGACAATATTCCTTAAGCTTACTTCACACATGAGGTTAGGTTAGAATTAGAGCTGCTCGCTGCGTTTTGCCAACAATGTTCTTAATCTTTGCAGTTCCTGCTCGAGCGCTGCCGCTCTTTCTTCAATATTTTTGCGGGCAGTGACATCGTGAACACTCCAGATGATACCGCAGACGGACGGATTATCCAGAACATTCTTACAGTTTACTTCTGCATAATGCACTGACCCGTCTTTGTGGTTAAAACGAATTTCGAACCTGGCAGTATATCCCGGATTAGAGGATGTTTGAATAAGCATCCGGGTAGACTGCATAGCATCTCCAGAGTAAATATATTTGAAAATATTCTCACCCACGACTTCTTCAACCGAGTATCCGGTTAATGAATGTACGGCAGGAGTAGCGTACTGGATAACCGCATCCTCTTTTAATACCATAAGAACATCGGAAGTACTCTCTATCAGAGCACGGAAGTATTTCTCCCGGTTGATTAGAGCCTCTTCTATTAGTTTATACTGCGTAACATCGGTCATTACTCCAATTATCCGCTCAAGCCTGTTGTCCCGCAATTCTCCCTGGGACACCGCTCGCAGGTATACCCATTTGCCTTCTTTGTTTTTGACCCGGAAGGCCCGGGGCTCTATGCGGCCATCCAGGTCGTATTCGAAGCCTAACTGCAGTCCGTTGACATCCTCAGGATGAATGAAACTATTAAAATGCCGACCGATAATCTCTTCCGCTCCGTATTGGGTCACCTTTTCCACAGACGGACTGACAAAAACAAAACGCCCCTGATTGTCAAGCTCGAAAAGAATTTCGTTAATGTTTTCCATCACTACCTGGTATTTTTCCAAAAGGCTGTAATGATTATCCATCTGAAACCTCTCCGAACCGAATTATTTGTCCGTTCCGGTTATATTCTGGCAGACCCAACCAGTGTTCCGATTGATTCAAGGCCATTCTTCTGCATGTAGTCACGGATGCCTTTAACGACCTCCACGGGCGCCTGCGGATTAACCAGATTAGCCGTACCCACCTGTACTGCGCTGGCACCTGCCAGAAGAAACTCTATGGCATCCCCGGCATTCATAATACCGCCGGAACCAATAAGGGGCAAGTCCTTAACTGCAGCTCCAACTTCATATACCATGCGCAGGGCTACCGGTTTTATCGCTGGTCCGGATAAACCTCCGGTTATATTCCCCAGGACCGGACGGCGGGTTTCTATATCGATTGCCATACCCTTCAGAGTATTTATGAGGACAACAGCATCGGCTCCGGCTTCCTCTACCGCCAAAGCTATGCCGACCACATCAGAGGTATTGGGGGTTAATTTGACCCATACCGGCAGGGAAGTAGCTTTCCTTACGGCGGAAGTAACCTGCGAAGCGGAAACCGGGTCAGAGCCAAATTCCAGACAGCCGGATTTAACATTCGGGCAGGAGATGTTAACCTCTATGCCGCTGACACCCGGTACACCATCCAGTTCCCGGGCAATCTGAGCATATTCTTCTACTGAACTGCCGGCGATATTGACGATGACGGGTACCTCCCAACGAGCCCAAACAGGGGCTTTATCTTCTATCAGGGCTTTAACACCGATATTCTGAAGACCAATTGCATTCAGTATACCGCAGGGTGTTTCAGCTATCCTCGGCTGGGGATTGCCCTGTCTAGGCTCCAGGGTAGTCCCTTTACAGACAATAGCCCCCAGGCTCTGAAAATCCAAAATCTGCGCATACTCGGTACCGTAGCCAAACGTGCCGGAAGCCGTTATTACCGGATTTTTCAGGAACAGACCTTTTTTATTCCGGGGGGCTAATTGAACAGATAAATCCATACATGCTCCTCAGGCAAGGTTAATTATAGTCCCTGTAGAGTTAAAGATAAAGTCATCCCCATAAGTCTGAGCCAGCAGCAACATGGCATGCATACCGGTGCAATGAGATACCCCCATTTTCTGCACGCCAATTTCATTCAGAGCGGAGATAGTATGCCAGATTCTTTCATCCGAGGCTTCCATAAGATGACAACCGCCCAGAACCATGTGGACTTTCCGATTGCCGGTAATACTTCGAGCTCGATAAAGGGTGTTAATCATCCCCCGGTGGGCGCAGCCCAGAATCACTACCAGGCCCAACCTGGTAGTGATAACCAGCGACAAGTCATCCCGAAATCTGTCCGGCTCCCAGCCGCCACCAGTATGGACAAAGAAGTGGGGCTCGATTTCCTCGAAATCAGTAACCGGAGGTATTTCTCCGGTAGTCATTATATTATCGGTCAACTTTACGGGCTCAGTACTTAACATAAATTTAGCCCCGAGACTCTCCAGTTCTCTTTGCTGAAAAGGGATACCGATGTATCTATCCGTTTTACCCTTACGACGGCTGTATTTAGGCTCCCAGATATCCGGATGAGCGATTACTTCTATTTCCCGCTTCATTTTTCCCAATAGCAGCCGCAGACCGCCGGTATGGTCAAAATGACCATGACTGAGTACTATTTTTTCTACTTTTCGGAGGTCGACACCCAGTCTGTCCGCATTATATACCACGGATACATTGCTTCCGGTATCAAACAGGATACTCTGGCTATCATCTTCGAGAAATACACTCCATCCCCATTCTGCCAGGATACCCGGCTGTCCCGCTGTATTTTCGCATAAGGTTGT
>CAZIQW010000090.1:0-8323 GCA_964541585.1 uncultured Dehalococcoidales bacterium
AGCCATAAGCCATGTCAAAAACGGTGATAGGGTCTGTTTTGTGCAGGGTAATGAACCTCAGGCTCTGGGCCTGGCCCTCGCTGCCCGGTTTGGCGAGCTGGAGAATGTTACCATTTCGGTTCGCACACCAGGACGTGATTTCGGCTGGTATGATCCGGGATGGGAAGCTTCATTTGCTATTGAAATCGGCTTTCCTCTTCCGATTGTCCGGCAGATGATTGCCGATAAGAGATGTGATATCGAAATCGGTTCCCTGGGATTTGATTATCACGGAGAGATGGCCCGCCAGGCTGATTTTGTACTGCTGGAGCTTTCGCCCCCCGATGCGCATGGATTTTGCAGCTTCGGCGCTTCCTGCTGGACGAAATTGACCGAATTAAGAGGCGCGAAATTCGTTATCGCCGAGATTAACCAGAACCTCATCCGGACCTACGGTAATAACCACGTGCATGTGTCTGAGATTGATTTGTTCGTGGAGCATACACCCTCCGGGAAGACTCCCGGCGGTACCGACTTGCTGGGTAGAAAGAATGTGGAACCCGGACCGGTGGAAAAAGCCATTGCCGGTTATGTCAGCTCTTTGATTAATGACGGCGATACCATCCAGATAGGTGTCGGCTCCACCAGCGAGTGGTGTGCCCGCATGGATACCTTTGACAATAAGCAGGACCTGGGCTGGTATTCGGAAGCTACTCCCAGAGGCATTATCAAGCTGATGAGGGAGGGTGTTATTACCAGCAAGCGGAAGAATTTTTTGAACGGGAGACATGTTTGCACTGCCTGCGGAGGCGGTTCCATCGAAGATATGCAATGGGTGACCATGAACCCGACTTTCGAGCTGCATCCGGCGGAGTTTGTGCTGGATGTCAGGAACATCTGCCAGAACGATAATATGAAAGCGATTAACTCGGCGGTATCAGTTGATTTGACCGGGCAGATAGCTGCGGAGTCGGTCGGGCCGCGTATACTGAGCGGCGCCGGTGGACAGACCACTTTCGCCATGGGGGCGGGACTGTCCCGGGGCGGACGCAGCATCACGGTGCTTCCCTCCACGGCTTCAGGTGGTTCCATCAGCCGTATCGTACCGCTCCTGGAGGCCGGGACTATTGTTACCGTGCCCCGCATCGCTGCCGATACCATAATCACTGAATACGGCATTGCCAAACTCAAAGGGCTGACCCAGAGGCAGAGAGCCCTGGCATTAATAGGCATTGCTCATCCCGACCACAGGGCTGAGTTAAAGAAGCAGGCTGAAAAACTTTACTGGCCGTAATTTGGATATTTGACCTGTAATTTTGACTTTTGCCTTTTGAATTATAAAGTTGTGTAAGCTCGAAACTCGAAAAATATAATAGGAGGATATAGAAACAATGGCTATTGAAAAAAGTACAGAACAACAGGTAATTTGGCCCGAATTAAGTTCACCCCCCAATTTTAAATGGATCAAGTACGAACATGACACGGAGTATCCCAAGGTTGTTTACATCACTTTGAACCGTCCTGACAAGAACAATGCTATCAGCATCGGCCCCGATATGATGACTGATGAGTTAATCCAGGCCTTCAACCGCGCCAATCATGATGATGATTGTAACGTGGTCGTCGTCAGAGGCGCCGGCAGGAGCTTCTGCGCCGGTTTCGACCTGTCCATGGTTTACAGAGTCTACGGCGGCAGCCCCACCAACAAACCTTCCCAGAGAATCAGACTCCAGGTCGACCAGGACCATTTATTCGGTTTCCCCCGCGCTATTCTGGACTGCAACAAAGTTATCATCAGCCAGGTGCATGGCTGGGCGATTGAAGCCGGACTGTATATTGTCAAGGCTTCCGATATCGTCGTCGCGGCCGATAACGCCAAGTTCTCTCAGAGAGGACAGAGACTGGCCTTCGGCGGTCTGCCCACCTTGCCCATCGAGCTGGTCATGGGCCATACCAAGAAGGTCATGGAATGCCTTCTCACCGGTAGAACCGTCAGCGGTAAAGAAGCTGAGGAAATCGGCTATTGTACCAAGGCTGTCCCGGCTGATATTCTGGAAAACGAAGTCCATCATCTGGCCGGTGCTATCTCCATCCTGCCCAGAGATGTGGTAGTCATGGGTAGAACGGCTCGCCGACACATGTATGACAGAATGGGCCTGACCACTCTTAAAGAGGTCATTACCTATCACACCCTGTCCGTCAATCTTAAATATACCCAGGATGAGAAAGACCTCATGTTCATTAAAGACCGCGAAGGTATGGGCGAGAGAGAAGCCTTCCACAAGCTGCATGAGAAATATGATGAGGCTCTCGAGAAGACCCAGAACTTCAAGAACTACAATCCGCCCAAGGCGTAAAGCAGAGGAAATTCGCAATACTGAATTTGAAATGGGAGGCGCTTTAAGCGCCTCCCTTTCATTTATCTTTTATCGCCTGTCATTCCGGGTCGCCGGAAAGGAATGGGAAACTGCTCTGCCCGTAAACCTGTCTGCACTATATAATGAAAAAGGGAGGGCTGGATTAATCATCTGAAATGACATCCCGCAGTACACTCAGAGGTAGGAGCCGCCGCTGGTATAATCGGTTTGCCGGTCTGTATGATCCGCTGATGGGACTTCTGGAAGGCCCCGGTTTCACCGGATGGCGTAAACTCCTGTGGAGTAAGATAGAAGGCAGGCATATTCTGGAAGTGGGAGTGGGTACCGGCAGGAGCTTTCCTTATTATCCCCCGGATGCAAATATTACAGCTATCGATTTCAGCCAGGGCATGATTGAGAAAGCCGGAAACAAAGCCCGGGAACGGAATATCAGGGTGCAGCTGGAACTGATGGACATTCAGCATCTGGCATTCCCGGACAGCGCTTTTGATACTGTGGTATCGTCGCTGGTATTCTGTGAGGTAAGCGAACCGCTCCGGGGACTTGAGGAAATCCGGAGAGTGGTGCGGTGGGGTGGTAAGGTGGTCATGCTGGAGCACGTTATCAGCGACAGACAACCGTGGGCCATGTTTATGAATGTCCTCGCTCCCCCGATAGCGGCGATAACGGGTGAGAATATTAACCGCGATACAGCGCAGAATGTGAAGCAAAGCGGTCTTATCCTGGAGAAGGTGACCCGTCTCAGCAGTATTTTTCGCTTGATTGAATCCCGAAAAGAGAGATTGTATTTTTTAAAATAGGCGAACTATGCAAGAGCCGTCCTTGCATGACGGAGGTATCGGTGAAAGAACAGATTACTCTCAGGATAACCGGGATGAGCTGCGAGCATTGCGCGGCCAGGGTTGAGCAGGCATTAAAAGGCCTGGACGGCGTTTCTGCCGCCGGAGTCGATTTACAAACCGGTGAAGCTATTGTGGAATATGACCCGGACAAAGTTGATGAGGAGAGACTGAAGCAGGCCGTTATGAGCGCCGGTTATGCGATGGGATAACCGGAAAACCATCCTGAAAGGGATGGGCAGGTCTTCCACTCCCCATGAGGTTCTCTGATTATAGCTCCCGGATGCTCTTGAGCCGGCTGTATTCTATCAGTCCGCTTTCAGCCATGCTCCGGACTTCTATGCCCGCTTCTGCCGCCGCCGCCACCGGATTCAGCCCTCCGAGCATTATCACGCCCACGCGGTTCAGGCCGACAGAAATCTGACAAACGGGTTCACTGGTATTGCCCAGGAGATAAACGCCGGAAATGCCGGATTCTTTTAGCTGATTTAATTTTTCATCTACCAGACTGCGTGCCGGGGCCGGGATTTCCCGGAAGTTAGCCAGTATCATTCCGCTGTTATTTCGCACCACTTCTCCTACGGAGGTCATTCCGGCGCGGATGTATTGCTCCGAAGGGTCCAGTGATGTTCCTGCATAGCTGATAAGGGCTACAAAACGGCGCGGCCGGCCGTTTTTAATTTCCAGGACTCCGCCAAAACGGGATTCGATAGGTATGCCTGATTTCAATAAAACGCCGTTAATCACCACGCTGCAGATAGTTGCCAGTGCGACCTTGCCGGGAGGAATAACCACCGAACCGATTTTTTCTCCCTCTTGGGCAGTGGCTACCAGGTGGCTCACGCCCAGGTTGGCTTTAAAGGCATCCTTCATGATATTCAGGGCCTGGCTGAATTTATCCTTATCAATCAATGAGGTGTTTACCGGTACCAGTCCGGTCCTGGTAGAGGGGTCGAAGGTGGTCCTGAATGCCAGTAACTCCAGCTTGTCCAGAATAAAGCCCACCTGGTCCGGCGCCAGGGCCATTTGCAGTTCCTCTGCCCCCTGTGAAGTGAGCATCCTGCCATCTCTGCCCATAGGCTGGGTATATCCGCGTTCGTCTGTGATTTTCAGGTGGTAGCGTACCGCTCTTTCACTTAAAAAGATTCCGTACCTTTCAAGCTCTCGGGCAATAGTAATCGAGCCCAGGGGCTCCGAAGATTCGCTCAAGACCTTGAGTATTGAGATTACCTTGCGTTCCGTATCCGAGCCCGTACCCTGGACTATTTTAATATCCCTGATTTCTCTTGTATGGTGGGTAGACATGATTTCATCCCCCTTAAAAGGAAATTTCGAAAGCTGACGCACAGGAAAGTCTCAGGTTAAAAGTTCAAAGTTTGGGAGAAGCTGGTGGCTTTTTAACCTTGAACTCTAAGCTTTTATCTCCCCTTCTCTCTTTTTCGAATTTATTATCCGGACAAAATACTCGTGGAACCGGGTATCATCGGTCAGTTCCGGATGAAACGAGGCGACCAGGATGCCGCCCTGCCGGGCGGCTACTGCATTCCCGTCCGGAAGTCTGGCGAGAATATCTATCCCGGGCCCGACGTTATCTATCAGTGGAGCGCGGATAAACACTGCATGGCAGGGTTTTTCTCCCAGGGCCGGAATTATCAGGTCAGCCTCAAAGCTGTCTACCTGCCGCCCGAAAGCGTTACGCCTGACTTCGATATCCATTACCCGCAATGGCTCCAGGGACGATTCCTGCGTATTGGTTACTTTTTGAGCCAGACAAATCATCCCGGCGCAGACCCCCATAACCGGAAATCCGGCTTCTATCATACCCTTCAAAGGTTGATATATATCGTAGAGGTGCATCAGTTTGAGAATGGTCGTGCTTTCTCCCCCGGGAATAATCAGCCCCTCCAGTCCCTCCAGTTCCGTCCGCTGCCGGACTTCCGTTGCTCTTACCCCGAGCCTCTGCAATACGTGCATGTGCTCGATAAAAGCGCCCTGAAGGGCCATTACGCCGATTCTGGTTTGGTTATTGTTCATAAAAAATAGTCCGAAATTATAGTAACATATCCATAATATCTTAGTACAGTAAAACCGCGAGCTATGGGGTATAAGCCCCATAGCTCGCGTAGTCAGTCCTCCACGCCCCGGGAGGAGCTAACCCAAACTTAAAGGACAGGCAAATATTCGCGAATTTCGTAATCGGTGACACTGGAGCGGAATCTATCCCATTCTATCTTCTTGTTCTGTATGAAGGCATTGAAGGTATGTTCGCCCAGGGCTTTCTTCACCAGTTGGCTGTGTTCCATGAGCCGTATCGCCTCATACAGGCTGGCGGGAAGAGTGCCTATGCCCAGTTCCTTCCTCTGGTCCGGCGACATATGATAAACGTTGCCTTCTGCCGGCGGCGGCGCCTCCAGTCCTTCTTCGATGCCCTGTAAGCCGGCTGCCAGTAAAACACTGAATGTCAGATAGGGATTGCAGGCCGGATCAGGCGACCGGATTTCAAAACGGGTGGCATTTTCTTTACCTGGCTCGTACCCGGGGACTCTTATCAGGTCGGAGCGGTTCCGGACTGCCCAGGACAAATAGACCGGAGCCTCATAGCCCGGTACCAGACGTTTATAGGAGTTAATCCACTGATTGGTGACCGCCGTGAACTCGGGAGCATATTTTAACAGACCGGCTACATAGCTTCGGGCAATCTTGGACAGGCAGAAAAGGCCGTCTTTATCGAAGAAAGCATTCTTGCCGTTCTGGAATAAAGACTGATGGACATGCATACCGTTGCCGTTAATACCGAAAATTGGCTTGGGCATGAAGGTGGCATAAACGCCGCGCTTGGACGCGATTTGTTTGACTACCAGGCGATAGGTCATGACCTGGTCGGCCATGGTGAGAGCATCGGTATATCTCATATCAATCTCATGCTGGCTGACAGCTACCTCATGATGTGACTTGTCCACGCCGATACCCATTTCCTCCAGCGCCAGCACCGTCTCGTTCCTCAACTCGGTGGCCGCGTCACGTATTGTCATGTCATAGTAGCCGCCTTCATCCAGGCCGTCCGTGGCCTTATCATTCTGGAAGTAAAAATACTCCAGTTCGGGCCCGACATAAAAGGTGAAGCCCATATCGGCGGCTTTCTTCACGTTTCTCTTCAATACCTGCCTGGGGTCGCCGGGAAACGGCTCCCCTCCCGGCCTGCAAATATCGCAGAACATCCTTGCCAGGGCTACATCTTCCCGGGGTTTCCAGGGCAGCAGCTGAAAGGTGTCCAGGTCCGGCACGGACATCATATCGCTCTCATCAATACGGGCAAAACCTTCGACGGATGAACCGTCAAAACCCAGACCGCAATCAATCGCGCCCTCAAGTTCGGAGACCGGTACCGCATAGCTTTTCAGCATGCCCAGAATATCTGTAAACCACATTTCCACAAATTTCACATTGTGTTCTTTAGCCATTTTTAGAACATACTCTTTACCGTCTTGTCTATCTCTCTTGCCAGGTAACATAATATTATCCTCCTTTTTTCTCGGGTAACCGGCCAGCTTTATTCCTGTCTGATATCAGTATAAGATATGATTATTACGAACAGATTACGAACCGGGTATTAAACAGCCTCCTTTCCCCTGTCTCCGGTCCTGATTCTGACCACTTCTTCAACCGGCAGGATAAAGATTTTACCGTCACCCATGGCTCCGGTTCGTCCCCGGTCACAGATTATATCCGCTACTGTCTGACAGTCCTTTTCCTCGACTATCATTTCAATCTTTTTCTTGGGCAGAAATCCTATCCTGTGTTCCCCCACCCGCCATTTGACCGCCACTCCTTTCTGTTTGCCTCTGCCCATAACCTCGCTTACCGTCATACTGAAAAACCCCTTTTCTTCCAGAGCGAGTTTTATCAGGTGAAACCTGTCTTCACGGACTATGGCTTCTATTTTTTTCATTTTGTACTCCTATAATTCTTCACCGTAGGCCGATTCACCATGCTGGGATATATCCAGGCCCAGGTTTTCATCAGTCTCACTGACTCTAAGTCCCATCGTGACATCAATTATTTTACCGATTATCCAGGTCATGCCGAAGGCGAATGCCCAGACCACGGCTGTGGCTGCCAGCTGTAATCCCAGCTGGGTCAGGCTCCCGTTCAACAGCCCGCCGGTAGCGGTCATTGCAGTACTGGCGAAGATGCCGGTCGCAATTGCCCCCCAGGTGCCCCCCATTCCATGGCAAGCCCAGACGTCCAGAGATTCGTCAATGTTGGTTTTATTGCGCAGCCGCATCATATAGAAGCAGACCAGGGCTACTCCAATGCCTATTGGGATGCCCATAACCGGACTGATAAATCCCGCAGCCGGCGTCACGGCTACCAGCCCGGCCACAGCTCCGGTGGCAATCCCGGAAATGGTAGGCCGGGTATAAAACCAGCTCAGGAACATCCAGGTAACGGCGGCCGAGGCGGCCGCTGTATTGGTTGCCACAAAGGCGCTGGCGGCTAATCCATCGGCGGCTAAAGCACTTCCGGCATTGAAACCGAACCAGCCGAACCAGAGCAGACTGGCGCCGATGACCACGTAGGGTATGTTATGCGACCCCATGTTAATACCGTTATGATAACCTCTGCGGGGGCCCAGCAACATAGCCAGGGCTAAGGCTGAAACACCTGCATTGATATGCACCACCGTGCCGCCGGCAAAGTCCAGTGCCCCCAGTTTTAACAGCCAGCCGTCACTGTTCCATACCCAGTGAGCTACCGGGCAGTAGACCAGAGTAAACCAGACCACGGCAAAGACGATAATGGCACTGAATTTCATTCTCTCCACCACAGCCCCGGTGATAAGGGCCACTGTGATGATGGCGAACATCATCTGGAAAGCCACAAAGACCAGATGCGGAACAGTAGTGGCGTATTCGGTCGAAGGGCCCTGGCCGATACCCCTTAAACCTATCCAGCTCAGGTCGCCGATGATGCCCCCGACGGATGGGCCAAAAGCCAGGCTGTACCCGTACAGTACCCAGAGTACCCCTATCAGGCCCAATGTCATAAAGCTCATCATAATGGTGGAGAGCGCGTTTTTTCGGCGTACCATACCCCCATAGAAGAAAGCCAGCCCCGGAGTCATCA
>CAZIQW010000091.1:0-8292 GCA_964541585.1 uncultured Dehalococcoidales bacterium
TACACCCTATCCTACACTCTTTCCCTACACGACGCTCTTCCGATCTCCATCAGTATCGATAGCTACAAGTATGAGGTGGTGTATCAAGCCCTGGATGCCGGAGCAACCATAATCAACGACCAGTGGGGGTTGAAGAAAGAACCCCGGCTGGCTGAACTGGCCAGGGATAGGGATGTACCCATTATTCTGATGAGCAATCAGCGGGACAAAGGGAGTTTTGATGCCGGCATTAACCGGGATACTGCCTGTTATGACGATACCATGACGGAAGTGATAAATTCACTTCGCAGCAGCGTAGAAAGGGCTCGGGAATGGGGGTTGCCGGAAGAGAACATCATCGTTGATCCCGGTCTGGGTTTCGGTAAGACTTGGGAATACGACCTGGAGATTATCCGCCGGTTGGAGGAGCTAAGAGTGCTGGGTAGACCTGTCCTGATAGGACCTTCACGGAAATCATTTATCAAGATGATACTGGGCTTGCCCGCTAACGAACGGGTAGAGGGTACGGCGGCTGCCGTGGCTATCGCCATCTCCAGAGGTGCTGATATCGTGCGTGTGCATGATGTCAAACAAATGGTCAGGGTCTGTAAAATCAGCGATGCGATTATCAGAAAATGATAGCGAAAATGGTATAATGCTCTTGTTAGTCTCGACTTTAATTTTAAAGGAGTATTGACATGGCCCCGAATACTTTTTTTATAAAATTTTTTGCCCCGGTGATGCAGGAGTCCATTAATGCTCTGATGCAGGTGGTAGATAGAAAACTCAATCAGGGAGCCAGGAAAATGGGCCTTCTTATTTCTTCTCCCGGAGGGGATGTTTTTCAGGGTCTTTCAGCCTATAACTATTTAAGAGGAGTCCCGCTTGAAATAACTACGCATAATTTCGGCAGTGCCGATTCCATCGGGGCTGTCCTTTACTGCGCCGGTTCGAGACGTTTGTGCGTGCCGCATGCCCGTTTTCTGCTTCACGGAGTGATGTGTAATTTCCAGCATGCAGCCAGTCTGGAAGAAAAGCAGCTTGAGGAGCGGCTTAAAGGTCTCCAGATAGATATGGGAAATATTGCCCGTATCATTGCTGATACCGTGAAAAAAGATAAGCAGCAAGTTTTGAGTGATATGCTTAACCGTACTACTTTGTACCCGGAACAGGCTATCGAGTACGGGCTGGTGCATGAAATTCAATCCGAACTGTTTGAACAGGGTACCGAGGTTATATCCATACAGGCCTCCCAGCAGATAACTCCTTCTGCATCTCAAACGGCGCCGGCGTCCAGGCCGCCTTCCGTAAAGTGATTCTCAAAGCGGAAGTCGTATTAATTCGCGATGCGAACTCTTGTTGGGAACTGTTTTCAATCTGTGCTTTTATAATTCGACCTTCGGTATCTTTTTGGCATCCGGGTGCCGGGATCCGATAAATAAATATTTTTTTTATTACAAAATTTACCCTGGAGGTATAAATTATGGCGGATTTAAGAGTTGAGAAGCTGGCGGAACTACTGGTGAATTATTCCGTAACGGTGAAACCGGGAGATAAGGTGGCGATACAGGGAGATTCACTGGCCGAACCGCTTTTGAAAGCCATTTACGTTAAAGTCTTGCAGGCAGGAGGCCATCCCTTTATTCTTTCTTCGCTCGCCGGTACGGATGAGCTGTTTTACCGTTATGCATCCGACGAGCAGTTGAAGCATGTTCCTCCGCCGCTAAAACTTATCATAGAGACTTACGATGTACGTATCTCTATCGGCGGTGAGGAAAATACTAAAGCCCTGGCTAATGTCAATCCGGGTAAAATAGTGATGTTTCAACAGGGACGCAGAGAAGTAATGAAGACTTACCTGGAACGGGCGGCGAAGGGGGAATTGCGCTGGACCTATGCCCTGTTTCCTACCAACGCCTATGCTCAGGATGCCGATATGGGGCTGGCGGAATATGAGGATTTTGTTTATCAGGCCTGCCTGGGGGATATCAATGATCCCGTTGGTTACTGGAAGAGGTTCTCTGCCTGGCAGCAAGGTATTATCGATTGGCTTAAGGGGAAAAAACAAATCCATGTGACTGCCCTTGACACTGATCTATACCTCAGCGTCGAAGGCCGTACATTCCTTAACTGTGACGGTCACGAGAATATGCCTGACGGAGAAATCTTTACCGGACCGGTTGAAAATAGCCTGAACGGCAAAGTCTATTTTTCCTATCCAACAATCTATAACGGACGTGAAGTAACCGGAGTGAGACTCTGGTTTGAAAACGGTCGCGTTGTGAAAGCTACCGCAGAAAAAAATGAAGATTTTTTACTCAAGACTCTGGATACGGATGAAGGAGCCCGGCGGGTCGGTGAATTCGCTTTTGGTACTAATAAAGGTATTAGCCGTTTCACACGGCAAATTTTGTTCGATGAAAAAATTAACGGGAGTTTCCACATGGCCCTGGGGGCCAGTTATCCCGAAACCGGAGGAAAGAATGAGTCTGCCATTCATTGGGATATGATTTGCGATATGCGCCGTGGGGGTAAGGTTACAGTAGACGGAAAGTTGTTTTATCAGGACGGCCGGTTTGTTATTCCGTTGCCGGAGAATTCAAATGAAATCAACTGAAGGCAAACCGGGTAGAATTTTTATTCTCAGACTCGAGGAAGGCGATAAGATACCTGATTGCATTGAATCTTTTGCCGAGCAAAACCATATCTCTACCGGGCAGGTGATACTGGTGGGCGGCATCGGCGGTGGACAGGTTGTCGCCGGGCCCCGCTATTCCGACCGGATGCCCCCGGAACCCCTGTTCCTTCCGGTGGATGGCGCGCATGAGGTGTTGGGGGCAGGTTTACTGACTCCCGGTGAGGATGGCAGGCCTTTTTTGCATATACATGGTGCGCTCGGCCGTTCAGGGCAGACTTTAACCGGATGTCTGCGTCCCGGAGTGGACACCTGGCTGGTTGCCGAGGTGATTATTCTTGAGATAACCGGTACTAAGGCCGGGCGGTCGATGGACGAGAGGAGCGGTTTTGTATTACTGGAAATCGAGGATAAAAGGTAGTTTGTGTTGTGCCCGTGAATGATGTTATCATATTCTTAAACGATGACCGATTATATCTTGATGGAGAGCGATAAATGGATGAATCAACGAGAGCGATAGTCATGCTGGTCCTGGTAATGGTCCTGCTGCTGGCCATAGCTTTTCTGGGCTCCTCTTTTCTTATGAAACGGGCTGTCAAGGCAGTAGTAAAAATGTTTCAGGACAAACAGGCATTCACTCCCGATACTGCCAAGACGGAGGAGGAACTGGGCTTGAAGAAGAGGTCCTTGTTCCAGTTCAAGGCGATGCGGGACTATAAGCCTACAGCCCTCCAATTCCTGGTGCGGAGCGATATCGTACAAATGACTGATGACGGACGCTATTTCATTACCGAAGATGCTCTTTCTCAGATAAAATTGAGGCAGAGATAACACTGCCGGAATCCGGGGTGATAATAGCTGCTTAAAGGGTAGCCGAAATTAACCGGCTACCCCTTAAATTTATCCGCTGTTACTAAAATAGCATTTGCCTTTGTTGAGGCTGATTGTCATAATATTGTTAATAGTTCTCGATAAGTATATATAGCGTACGGATACTAATGTTTTTCAGGTTGCGGTCTGACCTATTAAGATATCTTCAACCCCAGGTAGCCATCTCGGAGCAAGAGTTGAATACTGGCTTGAGCCGGCTGACATGGGAAGGGGTTTTTTCCAACGGGTTCACCAGTATTATCAGCAGCGGATTCCTGGCAGCCTTTGCACTGGCATTAGGAGCCAGCAATCTTCAAATAGGGCTGCTGGCAGCCATTCCTCCCATTACTCAGATACTTCAGATACTGGCAATATTTCTTATAGAAAAAGTCCGTCGTCGTAAGGCCATCACTGTAATCAGCTGGCTGCTGGCTCAACTATTCTGGTTTCCTATAGCTATTATTCCATTTTTTGTCTCGGTCCCCAGCCCGCTTGCTGTAAGCCTGTTGTTATGGTTGATGATTTTCAGGGGACTGCTGAATTCTATTTCTACCTGCGCCTGGAATTCCTGGGTTTTTGATTTAGTGCCCAAGAAGGTCCTGGGCAGTATTTTCGCGCGGCGTGCCATCCTGACTACAATAGCGACTGTGCTCTTTGGCCTGGGCGGTGCTTTTTTTGTTGATTACTGGGGAGATCATTATACCGGAATTGCCGGTATACAGGGCTACAGCTTTGTTATCTTATTTGGGGCTTTGTTCATGGGACTGGTAAGCCCGGTAATTCTGGCCCTGACGCCGGAGCCGATTATGCAGCGTCCGGAGGTTCCCGTTTCCCCATTAAGAGCTCTGTCCAGCCCATTTATGGACCAAAATTTCAAATGGCTTCTGGCTTTTCTTTTTTTCTGGAGCTTTGCTTCAAATCTGGCGATTCCTTTCTTCAGTGTATATATGCTACAGATTATCGGCATACCGGTTTCGGCCGTAATTGCTTTATATATGCTCAGTCAATATTTCAGCATTCTATTTCTGCGTGTCTGGGGTCCTTTAGTAGATAAATTTAGCAACAAAGCAGTCCTCTCCCTGTGTGCTTCGCTCTACTTGCTGGTTATCCTGGGTTGGTGTTTTATCATGACGCCGGACAGGCATTCTTTAACCATACCATTGTTGATAATACTGCATATCTTTGCCGGTATTGCCAGCGGGGGTGTTACGTTAACCATCAGTACAATAGGTTTAAAGATAGCGCCTATAAACCAGTCGACTTCCTATTTGTCCTGCGCTTCATTATGCATTTTCATCGGCTCCGGTTTGGGGCCTATGCTGGGAGGATTTCTGGCTGATTTTTTCAGCCAGAGGCAATTTATCATGACTTTTAACTGGACTGATCCATCGCATTCAATGCAATTTTCGGCATTGAGTATTACAGGTTTCAGCTTTTTGTTTATCATAGCTTTCATATTGGGAATACTTACTCTGAGTCTGCTGGCTAGCCTCCGTGAAGAAGGTGAGGTTAGCAGGGAGGTAGTCCTGGAAACTCTTCTGACGCCTATGCGTGAACTATCCCGTCCGGTTACAGCCGTATTACCTTATTACATAGCCCATCTCCCCTTTTACCGTCTTATAAGAAAAATCCCCATACCCGGACTGGATATAGCTTTGAGTGTTCTGGCCTATCAGGTAGGCGCTGTTGCCGGGATAATATTGAAATACATCATTTTGTCTTTGAAGGTGCTAAGAAGGGTAATCCAGATGGCCGGTATGCGTTTAGGCGGATACATCAAGGAGAAAATTCAGAGCTGAGTACAATGCCTGTGACAGATGTCAATAATCGGCTGAGAAAACCTGGCAAAGCCGGCCGCAGAAGCTGGAGCCGGTAAAAGTCATTTCTACCGATAGTATTAACTGAGGAGGCTGCAGCCGGGGTTTATCATATTCATAATGGCCTTGACCCTCATGGCGCTGGCAAGGTATAATCTATTCTGGTAAGCTAATAGAAGTTTTCTCCAGTAAGCTTCAGAGGTTCTATTCACGGTGTAATCCCGATTTTGTCCGGGGGCTCGTAGCTCAGTGGTAGAGCGGGGGGCTCATAACCTCTTGGTCGTAGGTTCGATCCCTACCGAGCCCACCATTACTCCTTCCAGGTATCCCTGAAAATCCGCAGCCAGTTTTTATAGGCGATTTTTTCCAGTGATAGCTTATCATAGCCGTTATCCCTGAGAGCCTGTATCAGCCCCGGTAATCCTGTAGCATCACCAATGCTACCTGGTATACCAGCTCCATCAAAATCCGAACCTATGGCCACATGGTCGACACCGATTTTCTGTGCCACATAATCGATATGCATTACTATTGAATTCAAAGGGATGTTCGGGTCTGGCTTCCCCGCAGGGTTTATATTTTCGGTAGTAAAGCTGATGCCGATAAGACCATTTGATTCGCCCACATATTTAATTTGCTCATCGGTTAGATTCCGACTGGATTGACATAATGTATGCACATTGGTATGTGTTACTACCAGAGGCCTGTCTGTGAGCTTTGCAACATCCAGAAAACCTTTCCTGTTGATGTGCGAGAGGTCTACCACGATGCCCAGGCGGTTGCACGCCTTAACCAGCTCTCTGCCGGCATCCGTAAGCCCGGGGCCGGTATCCGGGGAATGGAGGAATTTATAAGGAACTCCACAGCCGAAGTCATTGCTGCGGCTCCAGACTAATCCCAGCGCTCTTAGCCCTCTATCATAGTACTCCTGGAAGTTGCTTAAATCTTTATCAATTGCCTCAGCACCTTCTATATGCAGCACCACACCCAAAACATGATTATTGATGCCGTCTGGAAGCTCATGATATTTTCGGATTGTTTGAATAAGCCCTTGAGATTGTTTTTCCAGGGTTTCGATACTGGTGAATATGGAATTGGTGAAAGCCCGGGCATATTCTTGATTAATCGGGCTGTAGTTGATTTCTCCTTTTTCCCGGATTTGTTTGTATGCGTAATCGGGATCGCTTTCAGGCGAGGATTTAGGGGGAGGAGTCATTATGCTGAACATTCCGCCTGCCAGACCGGCTTTATTGGCCTTCGGTAAATCGATGTGTCCATCCGGAATATTTTGGAAAAAATTTCGGACCGGGCCATTTTCGTGGCCGAAAATATAAGTAAAGGTATCGTTATGACCGTCAAATATGGGAAGGCCGGATTGATTAATATCACTCATTCTAAAAAGAATTCTACCAGAAATAGAAAGATAAAGCTTTAAATGAACCCGCAGTTACACGTTTTTTCTCCGAGAATACTCTCAAGACATTGCCGTATGGAAATTACGTATTGCGGCGGATGTCTGGCATTTTTCCGGGATGATATATTGATAAGTAACAAGCTAAATAGCATTTACTATCTAGCTTGTTACTGTCAGGAGATGTGGGGAGGGAACTGGCCCTGTGATCCACAAAGCAACCTTTAACCCTTAAAAGGTGCTACAGCCAGCCCGAAAGGGAACGACAGGTCGCAGTTAAAACTGTGAAAAAGGGTACTTTTTTGCCCGCCAGCATTATTCCTGCTCAAAATAGATCGGAGTACCCAGTTCTTTAAGTTTGAAGAGCTTAAAGGCCCGTTCCCCGCTGTAGTCCAGAATTCTGAAATCATCGCTCTGATGGAGGTCGTAAATGACTACATCAAAGTGCCCTCCGTATTTATTCTTGACCAGCGCCAGGGGTAACTCATAAGCGATGAATTTATCAATCCCCTTGGCTACAATTCGTTTGATAAGTTCAGGATCTTGTATGGAATCAAATGAAGTTAACACCACCAGAGGCCCGCTTGCGGTAAACATGAAGTAAGCTTTCTTGGCTTTGGAATGTAAATTTGCCATCGTTTCCCTCCTCTGATAAAACAGCCGTTGATAACAAGTTGGCTCCGGCTGAAGTACCCCGTAAATAAATTATATAAAATTGTTAATTCTATATGAGGTTCAAACGATAGTCATGGAGGAAGCACTATAGAAAAGCCTCTGTAATCTGTGCGCAGCTTACATAACATATATTGTGCGTACTAAGGTTAAGCCCGAACAAGAGTTTATTCTTCTATGATTACAGGGGATTCAGGTACTGGTGTCTTTTCCAGTACATAGTTGATTAAATCCCGTAATTTTTCAAAACCCCATTTACGAGACGCTGAGATTAATAAGGTGCCCGGTTCAGGCTCTCCACATTCAGTGGTAATATAGCGCAGGGCTTTTTCCTCATCCCATTTATGCTCGTTATCCAGTAATAAATCGATTTTATTTAAGACCGTAATCCGGGGTTTGTTATTTACATGAAGCTCTTGAAGGATATCTTCCACGGTTTCACACTGTTCTGCTGCATTAGGCGAGGTCATATCAACTACGTGAATTAATATACTGGCCTCTTCAAGTTCTTCCAGAGTCGCATGAAAGGCAGCTATCAATGTGTGCGGGAGTTTTCGGATAAAGCCCACCGTATCGGTAAGCAGTATCTTTTTGTTGCCGGGCAACACCAGACGCCGGGTCGTGGGGTCCAGCGTGCTGAAAAGCTCATTTTTCGCGATCACATTAGCCCGGCTGAGAGCATTTAATAAAGTGCTTTTACCTGTGTTGGTATATCCTACCAGTGATACTATTGGAATACCGCTGCGTTTGCGTTTCTGGCGATACAACTTACGATGCTGACGTATTTCTTCAATTTCTCTGCGAAGGCGGGTGATTTTTTGTCTGATAATTCGCCTGTCGGTCTCTAATTGTGACTCACCGGGAGATCGGAAGAGCGTCGTGTAGGGAAAGAGTGTAGGATAGGGTGT
>CAZIQW010000092.1:0-8280 GCA_964541585.1 uncultured Dehalococcoidales bacterium
AGGCGTGGTGGATGCCGGATTCCTGGTTTTCAGCCAGGTCCGCGATTACAAACTGCATGAAATCTGCAACTGGTATTCCACGGTTAATTTGGGCTGCGGAGGCGGCATTGTTATTATGAACAAGGAGTTCTACAATACCCTGTCTGCCGAAGACCAGAAAATACTTGATGAGGTCTGGCGGGAGTCCAGTACGGTAAGCGTCGAGGGCTCTCTGGCGAGTATCCAGGAAGGCATGAGGCTGGCGAGAGAAGCAGGCCATCCGATACATGAGCCCACCGCGGAGGAGAACGCCGCCTGGAGAGTAGCCGCCGACCCGGCCATCGAAAGCTGGAGAAATACCTGCCGGACCGCCGGCGTGTCCGATGACGTGATTAACAGTGTTTTCGATGAATGGATGGAAATCCGGGCCAAGTATCATGCAGAGTTAGGTCTTGAGCCCTAGTTTCCTGGAAAAAAGAATATAGCGTAAAAGAAAATTTACCGGCTGGCGTATCAGCGCCAGCCGGTTCTTTATTCCGGCAGGTAAATTACACAGTGTGGGAATATAATATTAGCTGCGATGATTCCTGAAAGACATTTTCAAACAGGCGATAAAGTCCTGGATTACCGGAGATGTTACGGAATCCCGGTTAATAACAGCTTCAACATTTAGCAGAAATTCATCGGGGAGTGAAAGCACCTTCAATTTTCCGGATTTTACTTCATAATCGATATCTTCCATCAGTGACATGCTGATGCTTTTCCCATCGTTTACCAGTATTTTGCAGCATTCCACGTTATTGGTGGTGAAGTCTAATTTAAGGGGTATCTGAAGTCCTTCATGACTCAGCTTGTCTTTTAACGCGTTTTGTATCAGGTAAGCATCCTGTCCCATTACTACAGGATAGTCACAGAGGTCTTTCCACTCCAGCGAATTCTTTTTAAATATGGGATGGTTGGCGGAGGCATAAAAAGCCAGCTTTTCCCCTTCGGAAATCCTGATATGGTTAAGACCCTCGAATCCGTAGTCCGAATCCGGAACGATGGCGATGTCTATTTTGGAATGAACTACAGACTGGACCAGGTCGGCGGAAGCCCCGCCAAACAGAAGGTTCAGCTTGATTTTGGGATTAAGCCGGTCCGACATGCTGCTGATTGTACGGGATACCAGAGAAACGAATATCGGACTCACGCCGGCGACGATAAAGGATTCTTTATGCAGTTTAATATAGCGTTCGGCAGCTAATGCCTGGTTATGGATTTCCCGGCAATACTGATAGAGGGCTTCACCGTCGGGAGTCAGCGAAACCCTTTTTCTTTTAATTTCAATCAGTTTCAGGCCGGTATATTTTTCCAGAGATTTGATATGGGCGCTTACCGTAGGCTGAGTCAGGTACAGCTTTTCTGCGGCTGAAGTGATACTATTTTCACTGGCAACGTGGAAAAAAACCATCATCTGATACAGGTTCAATTTGGGAAATTCCAGCGCGGTCATGGCTCTCCATTTTGACCATATCATCAATATTCGAGTATTTTCGATAATATCATAGAATAACCTGTATTGCAATTGGCCGGCGATATGTAATATTCTATAATAAGCTCAAGACCAGGTGCTGACAATCTGGATTAGGAGGTATAGCCTTGCCGAACTTAAATGATAAAGCTGAAGAAAAAACCGTTTACCGTACAGTCGGACTAAGCGGTACAGTAAGTGGTGGAGCTGAAGGAGTGGCGGATGTTAAAGACGGTAGAATCATCAGAATCAGACCGTTGCATTATGATGAAAAATACCGCCGGGAAGACATGAATCCATGGAAATTTGAGAAAAATGGCAAGACTCTGGAGCCTAACTGGAAATCTTTGCCTGCTCCCTATTCTCTGGCTTATAAAAAGAGGGTCTATTCTCCCAACCGTATTAAGTATCCCTTAAAGAGAGTAGACTGGGACCCTGACGGCGAGAGACATCCCGAGAACCGGGGCAAAAGCAAGTATAAGAGAATCTCCTGGGATGAGGCAGCCGGCATCATTGCCAGTGAACTCAAGAGAGTACGGGCAAAATATGGTCCTTTCTCGGTACTGACTCAGGGAGATGGCCATGGCGAAAGCAAGCTGGTTCAAGGCTGCCATGGTTTCCCCGGGATACTCATGAGAAAATTGGGCGGTGGATGGACTCAGCAGATACGCAATGCTGATAGCTGGGAAGGCTGGTACTACGGCGGCATGCATATGTGGGGAACCGGGCTCTGCGGGCATATGCTTCCGGCGGATAATATTGTTAAAGATATAACTGAGAATGGAGAGTTGCTGCTTGTTTGGGGAGGCGACCCGGAGACTACTCCCTGGGGATTTAGAGGACAAATGGCCAGCCGGCTGAGCTTTTTTTGGTCGGAGATTGGTATCAAGCAGGTCTATATCTGCCCCGAGTTGAACTATGGGGCAGCAGTGCATGCCGATAAGTGGATACCGATATTGCCCAACACCGATGCCGCGATGCAGCTAGCCATAACCTATGTCTGGATTACCGAAGGGACTTATGACCAGGAATATGTGAAGACCCATACGGTAGGTTTTGATAAGTATGCCGACTATGTTTTAGGCAAAGAAGACGGGGTCCCCAAGACCCCGGCCTGGGCTTCACCCAAATGCGGAGTACCGTCCCGGACTATCAAAGCCCTGGCCCGGGAGTTTGCCCGCAAAGCTACCTCCATCGCTCACTATTTTGGGGGTGGTTATATCCGGGGGCCGTTTTCCCACGAGCCGGCCCGTCTGGAAGGAGTACTTCTGGCCATGCAGGGATTAGGAAAACCGGGGGTTCATCAGTGCATCATGACTTATTTGGGAATGCCTCGAGCTACAATGCCGCCTGGTAACAAGTTTACCTGGGCAAACATGGGCAGCGACGTGGCGTTTACAAACAGAATCTTTATGAGCCATTGTCATGGTGCCCGCGTGAGCCAGAAACAGTTTTTCCCCAAGACATTTTTCAAAGAAGCTGTTCTCAATCCCCCGATAACTTTCTGGGGCACCAGTGAGAACTTTGCAGAAGTAGAAGACCAGTTCATTAAATATACCTATCCCAACCCCGAGGAAGATGGTGGGAACTCAGAGATCCATATGATATGGTGTGATAACCCCTGCCTGACTACCTGCTGGAATGAGGGGATGAAGACGGTTGAAGCCTATCGTAGCCCCAAGATAGAATGTGTCGTCATGCAGCATCAGTGGTTCGAAAATGATTGTTTTTTCGCTGACCTCCTCCTTCCCGTAAGCACCCACTATGAGCTGGATGATATACAAAGCAACTTTGCCCAGGGTGTGCAGTTCCAAAGCGTGTTACTGTGCGACAAGGCTATCGAACCCATCGGTGAGTCAAAGAGTGATTTACAGATCGTTCATGAGGTAGCCAGGAAAATGGGTTTGTATGAAGAAGTTACGGAAGGCAAGAGCATAGAAGACTGGCGAAAATACACCTATGATGGATTCGGTATGACTCCAATCATGGACTGGGAAGAGTTTAAAGAGAAACAATACTATCTGTTCCCGCCGGCCCCGGACTGGGAGAATGACCCCCCCGGGTTCCGGAAATTCTACGAAGACCCGGAGAAGAATCCCCTGAAGACGCCCTCGGGCAAGCTGGAGATATATTCGGAGAGGCTGGCCAAACACTTTCCGGACGATAAGGAAAGGGGGCCTTTCCCCCGCTGGGTAGAAAAGAGCGAGACCCATGACGAGAGGATAAGCAGTGAGAGGGCCAAGGAATATCCTTTGCTGATGATGAGCAATCACGGACGCTGGAGGGTACACGCCCAGTGTGACGATATCAGCTGGACGCGGGAAGCGCCCACCTGCAAGGTCAAGGGGTATGACGGTTACATGTATGAGCCTTTATGGATCCATCCGTCTACTGCCAGAGACCGGGGAATAGAGAATGGAGATATAGTCAGAGCCTACAATGAGAGGGGAGCGGTTTTGGGTGGAGCGATAGTGTGGGAAAGGATTATGCCGGGAGTGGTCTACATGGACCACGGGGCCAGGGTAGACTGGATAGAACCGGGTAAGCTGGACCGGGGAGGAGCCATAAATCTCATTTCTCCCAACGGTATTATCTCCAAACACTGTCCGGGTATGGCCACGAGCGGTTATCTGGTAGAGGTGGAGAAGGTCACTGCGGCCCAAATGGAAGAATGGAAGCAGCGGCATCCCGAGGCCTTTAACCGGGAGTACGACCCGGCTTCCGGGTTGCGCTTTAATTCATGGGTGGAGGGTGACTATTAAATAGCTCTCCCCACCTCATAGCCGTCCCATATCGCTTCCATAATGTTGCGGGGGCTTCGGCAGTCGCCGGAGGCGTAAAGATGCGCCAGCTTGCCGTTCAGTGTTTGATATAGTTCATCCGCGGTCTTTAGGCCCAGAGCAAGAACTACTGTCTCTGCTTTGATTATCTGTTGTTCGCCGGAAACGGAGGTAACGATTGCGCCCTCCCCGGTTACTTCCCGCAGAGCAGCACCGGTAATAGATTTCACCTTGTGCAAGGACAGCAGGTCGAGAAGCATACGCCGGTTCATTTCAGGTTCCGGTATGCCTCCGGATATCAACTCGGGCAACATTTCGATAATAGTTACCTCCGTACCTGTTTTCGCCAGCCAAAGGGCTGTCTCGCAGCCTACCAGTCCGCCGCCGATAATTACTGCTGACTTCCCGGTCTTTTTCTCTCCCAGCAGGAGATCGATACAGGTGCACACATTGGGATTCCGGATACCCGGGATGTCGGGGACAGCCGGGTTCGAGCCGGTAGCAATTATTACCGCATCCGGATTCTCCCTGGAAATCAGGGATTCGGTAACTTCAGTTTCCAGTTTCACTTCCACAGCCAGGTCCTGGAGCTGTTTCTGATACCATTTCAATAGAGCTGCGAGGTCTTCTTTGAAATCAGGCACGGAAGCCTCGATTAAATGTCCGCCCAGCGATTTTCCTTTCTCATACAGGGATACCTGATGGCCTCTGGTGGCGGCAACCCTGGCCGCCTCCATTCCGGCGGCGCCTCCCCCGGCAATCATTACTCTTTTCGGTTTCCCGGTCCGGTTCAACTGATAATTTATCTCTCTGCCGCAGGCGGGGTTGACCGCGCAGCTCAGAGGCCTGCCGCGCATAAACCTTCCGATGCATCCTTCGTGGCAGCCGATGCAGGGCCGGATATCGTCGGGCTTTCCCCCGGCAGCTTTAATCGGCCAGTGAGGGTCTGCCAGCAAAGCTCGTCCCAGAGCAATGATATCCGCCTTCCCTTCGATAATGACTTTTTCGGCTACTTCAGGGATGTCCAGTCGGCCGACAGCAACAACCGGAATATTGACAGCTTGTTTAGCTCTGGCGGCCATGTCTACCATGCATCCATGTTCCTGGTAGACGGGGGGATGAGCCCAGTACCAGCTATCGTAGCATCCGGCGTCCACGTGCAACGAGTCGAAACCGGCTGCTTCCAGTAATCTGGCCATCGCGATTCCTTCCTCGATGTCCCTACCGGCCTCCTGACAACATTCTCCCGGGAGCATTCCGGAATTCAGTCCCTTGATATAGTGTTTCAAGCCGAACCTGTATTGTACCGGGAAATCGCTTCCTGCACGGTCTTTTATCATTCTCAGAATCTCAGTGGGGAAGGTAAGCCTGCCCTTCAAATCGCCACCATATTTATCTTCTCTCCGGTTCCAGATGCTCGTGGTAAACTGGTCAAGGAGGTATCCTTCGTGGCCGTGCAGCTCTATCCCGACGACTCCGGCAGCCGCGAGGATTGCGGCTGCACTGCCGAAGAATTCCACCAATCTCTCTACTTCGCTGGTTTCCAGCGGCCGGCAGGTGAGGGAAGGTGCGTGATAGTTTGGATTGGCTGAAGCGGACACCGGTCCGATGCGGAGAATCGTGGGGGGAGCAACCCGGCCGAAACCGGCGGTTAATTGAACGAAAACCCGGGCACCCAGAGCATGGACAGCTTCACACAGCTCCGCAAAGGGCGCCACCGAGGCATGGTTAATCAGGTGCATGCTGCCAAGATTGGCGTCTATCTCATTTTCCACTTTAAAAACGCTGGTAATTATCAAACCGACTCCGCCCCTGGCCCGTTCGATATAATAGTCAATGGCCCGCTGGGCAGGGTTGCCATCCGGGTTTGTCAGTCCGATAATGCCCATCGGCGCCATGGCGATACGGTTCTTGATGTTTACCTTTCCAATATTCAGGGATTCAAACAGTCGTGAGTAGGCTATCTTCATCTTGGCCTCCGTAAAATTTTAAGTTAGCACCATTTTATCGGTTGATACCGAATATTACAATTGCTTAAGCGGATAATGAACTGAATGAAAATACATGCATTTCTATGATTATCCCGGTACAATTATGTACCATTTGCTGCCGACCATATCTTGTAAGTCAGGCATAATAAATCGGATAAATATATCTGGGGGCAATTTATTTGGTCATGACGGCTGTTGCCATATCCCGATAATCCGGATTTTACCCAGTTATAACTCTGAAGGTTAAGGCCTCCGTTACCGGAATAAGCAGAAGCGTCACCAGATAACTCAGGAAGCATTTCCTGGAAAGGGGGTGAGAACATGGTTACCAGGCCCGCTATCGGTCTTATCAGTCTGGTTCTGGCAATTGCTTTGATAATTTCCCCGGCCGGTACGGAAGCAGCCGGCGAAATGATGCCGCAGCCTGAACCTGAAGGGGTTCTATCCAGAACCGCCATACCTGTTTCGCCTGTTGCTGAACTGGCGGCAACCACCCGTGAAGCTGCGGAAGTCTCGGTGAATTCGGCTGTATTGAATGGTGGGGTTTCCGGGATGGGTGGAGCTTCTGAAGTACGGGTATCTTTCGAGTGGGGTATTTCTTCGAAGGAGTATATGTACCAGACTCACTTCCAGAACGTGAAATCAGAAGGCGAATTCAGTTATAAACTGACCGGGCTGTCACCTGATACAGAGTATTATTTCCGGTCCAGAGTAGTGGATATCGGGAATAAGGTGGTTGCCTGCGGTTCAGAAAAGTCTTTCAGTACCAAAGCGGCTCCGACGCCTGAGCCGTCACCGGAAGAGAGAGAATCAGGACGCAACATAATCCAGGTGAATAACTTTATCTCCAATACCGGCATTGAGGTCAATTACGATAATACTTTCATTAATAACATTCAACTGAAGACGAAGGATGAGAGAGCTGCATTGCTAATACCGGGAAAAACCCGGGTCAGTGATTCTAATGGCGAAGCGCCTGAAGCGTTTGACGTGAATATGCTTATTTTACCGGTAGGTATGCCTTCAGAAGATACCGTTATGGTTCAGGCTTATGAGTTCGGTCCCGAGGGAACTGTTTTCAATCCCCGGGTAACCCTGATTCTCAAATATGATGTTCGAAACCTGCCTTCAGGGGCGAAAGAGACCGATTTAACCATAGCTGTCCGGGACGGCGCTCGGTGGGTTCCTGTCGAGAGCAGGGTGGATACCCTGGCGGGAACAGTGTCAGCCCAAATCAGTACATTTGGGAAATATGCGCTTCTTTCTCCGGTTCCTGTGAAACTGTCAGCCAGATTAAAATGTTCCGGGTTAAGTGTCATGCCATCGAAAGTTGAACCGGGTGAGATTGTGACCCTGCAGTTGACGGTTTCCAATACCGGAAGCCTTCGGGGTGAGGCAGTGGTTGTGCTTAAGATTAACAGTAATACTGTCGAGAGCCGTGAAGTATCGCTGGATGCCGGCGGGAGTGAAACCGTGGTTTTTCAGGTTCAGCAGAATGAGCCGGGCGATTATGAAGTTGACATAAATGGTATCAAAGACAAATTCAAAGTTATCGAGCCGAAAGAGACGGAAGCAGTTCCGGATATCGGAGCGAACTCTCACCTGATGGCAGCGCCTGCGGAGGACTCAGACCCGGTACCGATAGACGCTGAAGTGACTATTCCTGTGATATGGATTATCATTATTGCGCTGGTGTTTCTCGGGACCGTAATCGGTCTGGTGCTGGGGCAGAAAAAACCGCTGGAATAGCCGGATGAATATAAACCAGGTGAATAATTTAGTCTATAATGTTAGATTATGGAGAGGAATAACTCAAACTCAATAAATGAAGTCAGTGAACGCCGGAACCGTCTTGACCGGGCAATGCCTCATCAGGCATTGCCCCGGGATGAAAATAAGCCGGATGAAGAGCCGGCAGCTTTAATTGATTCCGGACAGGTAGAGAAGGGGCCGATGTTGTCTGTCCTGAAGGTGACAGACGCTTGTTGCTCTCAGTATTTACGGAGAAAAAACCATG
>CAZIQW010000093.1:0-8218 GCA_964541585.1 uncultured Dehalococcoidales bacterium
ATTTTATAAAAAAAGGCAATGTGGAAGAAACGGAAAATGCCATGGTCCATCATCTCAAAAACATAGAAGATTACCTGGTAGACAAAGAAATGTCACAGGCTGGAGATTTATAAGTTGCAGATTGTAAGTTCAAAACTGTAGCTGTAAACTATAAACAAAATTTAAAAAAAGGAGAAAAAGAAAAGTATGGCGATTCTAGAAGAACCAGTCCAAGGCGTAAAAACAATCAAAAACTACATCAACGGCGAATGGGTGGACTCCAAGGGTGAGTATGTTGACGTAGTCAATCCCGCTAACATGAAAGTTATCGGCAAATGCCCCATTTCCACCAAGGAAGAATTTGATGCCGCCGTTCAGGCTGCCAAAGAAGCCTATCCCGATTGGCGCCGGACTACCCCTCTGGCCCGCACCCGCATGCTCTTCCGCCTGAAAGAACTTATGGAAGAGAATTTCGAGGAAGTCAGCCGTATTCAGACCCAGGAACACGGCAAGTGTATTGACGAATCCCGCGGCGAGACCCGCCGGGGTATTGAGAATGTCGAAGTAGCCTGCGGAATTCCAACGCTGCAGCAGGGTTATTTTTCAGAGGACATCGCTCACGGCATCGATGAATTTGTTATCCCGACTCCACTGGGGGTTTTCGGCATCATAGGTCCTTTCAACTTCCCCTGGATGATTCCTCTGTGGTCGGCCCCGTATGCCGTAGCCACCGGTAATACTGTTGTGATTAAGCCCTCCAGTGAAGTGCCGCTCAGCCAGATGAAACTGGCCGAACTGGCGGAAGAAGCCGGTTTCCCGCCCGGTGTCTGGAACGTGGTTAACGGCGGCAGGACGGTGGTCAACGCCATGCTGGACAATAAAGACATTGCCGGGGTCACCTTTGTCGGTTCCACTCCCGTTGCCAGAGATGTAATCTATAAGAGGTGCGGCGAGACTGGCAAGAGGGTCATCGCTCAGGCCGGAGCCAAGAACTTCATGACCATTTTACCGGACTGTAATGTGGACCGCACGATTGCCGGTATGATGACCTCGTTCTTCGGGAATGCCGGACAGCGCTGCCTGGCTGCCGCCAATTGCGTGATTACCGGAGCAGATGATAAATTCTATAACATGTTTGTCGATAAGGTTGTAGACCTGGCATCCAAAATCCGGGTAGGTTATGGTCTGGATGAGTCAATCCAGATGGGGCCGGTCAGAGACCCGAAAAAGAAACAAACTGTTTTGAACTACATAGAGGGCGGTATTAAAGACGGAGCCAAGCTGAGACTGGACGGCAGAAAACCCAAGATTGAAGGCGGCCTGCCGGAAGATTGTTTCGTGGGCCCCACCATTTTCGAGAATGTCGATCCCAAATCGAAACTCGGTTCGGAAGAAATCTTCGGGCCTGTGATGAGCATTATGCGCGCCAGGGATTTGAACGAAGCTATAGAGATAACCAACGACAATCCTTTCGGCAACGGCCATTCCATCTTTACTACGAACGGTAAATTGGCGAGAGAGTTCCAGTATAACGTTGTCAGCGGCAACGTCGGCATCAACGTAGGTATTACCGCGGCCATGGCCTTCTTCCCGTTCGGCGGGCTGAAGGACTCCTTCTTCGGTACACTGCATACCCAGGGCAAGGATGCCGTCCGCTTCTTCACCGATACTAAAGTGGTCATCCAGAGATGGTTATAATAGGGGGGAATAATGATAATACACACAGCTGCTGAGGGTATTACGCTGGCCAGGAACCTGGAGAACGAGTCCGCCCGGTTTTACGAGGAACTGGCAAAACAGCTTCCCCAGAATGCGGAGACTTTTCTCACGTTTGCTAAAGAGAACAAGAAATACATAACCCAGATAGAGAGGGCTTACTACGGGGTAATTACGGACGCCATCGAAGGCTGCTATGCTTTCAACCTGGAATCCGACAAATACAAGCTGGATACAGCTGTGCCTGACAAGGCAGAGCCCGCAGCCGTAATAGCTCAGGCAGTGAAAATGGAAGAGAAAATAGTTCAATTCTATGACGAAGCTGCCGAGCAGTCCCGGTCCCTGATGGCGGATGTGCCCCGGAACTTTACCATTATAGCCAAAAAAAGGGACAGCCGGATCGCCAAATTGAAAACTCTTTCATAGAGAGCATATATTAGGTCATTATCTTCGTACAATCGTCTTTGCGAGCGAATCGAAGCAATCCTCGAACGCGGTATTCTACCCTCGGGGGTTGCTTCGGAAGAATTAAGGGTCCTCGCAAAGACGATTTTTGTTTGACAAAACCGATACGTATGATTAGCATAGAGAAAGCTGATAGTTGGAATGGCTGGTTAACTGATATTACTTCAAACAGGGAGAGAAACGGGCAGATGGTAATAATCCTGGGCATCACCGGTGCTACCGGCGTGATATACGGCATTCGTTTACTGGAAGTCCTTTCCACGATGAACGATGTAGAGACGCATCTGATAATCTCTGAAGTTGGCGAAGTCACCATAAAATGCGAGACTGAGCGGAGTATCAAAGAGATTAAGAAATTAGCCACCTATGCTTATGATATAAAAGACCTGGGCGCCCGGATTTCCAGCGGTTCATTTCAGAGAGACGCCATGATAATTGCTCCCTGTACCGTCAAGACCATGTCTGCCCTGGCAAATTCATACAATGAAAACCTGATTATTCGCGCCGGTGACGTTACCCTTAAAGAACGGAAAAAACTGATTCTGGCGATAAGGGAAACCCCGCTGCACCTGGGGCATTTAAGAAGCATGGAACAATTGACACAGATGGGAGCTGTCATCATGCCGCCGGTACCGGCCTTTTATCACCGGCCCGAAAATATTCAGGACATCGTAGACCATACCGTAGGTAAGATGCTGGATATGGTCGGGATACAGCATAACCTCTTTCACAGATGGTCGGGGTGCACCATGGAAGACAAGCTGGTTAACGAGTAGGCGAGATATATGGAATACAACCTGTCCCGGGGAGAAGGAAGGCACCAGGTAAACCTCCAGGCGATAGACTTCGGCGGTGATCTGCTGATACATATTTTCAACGAAAACGCTCATATAGGGGCGGTTTCAGTCGGTGAATTTGACTTCGTGAACGAGAGGGCTTCCGTATCCGTGATGACACGGTTGGGCCACAAAGATGATTCTCTCGCTCAGAAAGCAGCCTATTTAATCAGCAAATACACCCGCAAAACAGTCTGTGTTGTTGCCGGAGTCCACCTAGACAACATCAGCCAGGCTGAAATTACCATTCTTGCCGAAAATGCCGGAGCACTCGTAGAAGAACTGCTCAACCAGTTCGGGTTCCAGCTTTGATAGGGGATTGATGGGTAACGGGGAACCCGCAAGGGGGAGGGAAAGCAGGGAATGCAGGTTACCAGTGCCGTGGCATGAATGATTAAGACGTTCTTCCTTTTGTGGCAATATTGAGGACTTCCAGGATGTCATTTTCTCTGAAGGGTTTTCGTACCAGCAGCAGCGGCCCCAGGGACATGGCTTTCAGTGTAATAGGCTCATCAATATAAGCAGTAACGATAACCACCAGCACGTCCCGGTCTTTTTCTTTAATAGCTTCCAGCACATCGAGGCCGTTCATCCCGGGCAATTTCAGGTCCAGAAAAACGAGCTCGAAGTTCTGCCTGCTTATCGCATCCAGAGCCGACTCCCCGGTATCTGCGGTAACCACGTTATAGCCCTGTTCCCGGACTATCTCTTTTAACAAATTCAGAATTGAAGAGTCGTCGTCGACAATCAGAACGGGGCCCCTGTTCAAATTTGCCTTTTGTTCCATCCACCTGTCCAGCAATTCTTTTTTAAAACGCCAGTTACCCCCGACTTTAAACGCCGGCACTTTCCTTTTCTGGGCCAGTTTATATAAGGTCATGTAATTCAGTCTGAGGTACCCGGCTGCCTCTTTGATATTCATTAATTCGTTCATGTTTTTGGTTGTCAGGACACCCTTATATGATAGATTTAGCCGGTCCCCGGTTTTACTGCTATCTGGATAACATTATATAATTTTATATTATTTTAACTATCGTATTGTGCTCTGTCAAGGCTAACCCCAAAATCAAACAGAATATTATGTTGACCCGGATAACCGGATAGGATATCATAACTATCGACCGGTATTTTGTTTGGATAAGGTGAAGAAGAAGTAAAAAGTTAAAGTAGTTATTGATAACTGTAAATGTTATAAGGCAGGTCCGCCATGAGTATTGATAACAAAATACAGAGTGCTGAGAAACGGTTATTGGCTGCTTTTGAGTCCATGGCGGATGGCATCGTCATCACGGATATCGAAGAAATAATTTCTGAGGTCAATATTCAAACGGTAAAAATGCTTGGTTACAAATCCCGCAGGCAACTAATCGGAAAAGAGTTCTTCTCGCTGATTATTCCTCCGGAACGAAAAAGGGCCCAAAAGGATATGCAGCAGTGCCTGAAAAAGGGGCCCGTGAATAATGAGGAATACCACCTTCTCAGGGCCGATAAATCCACATTTCCGGCCGAAATCAGCACCGGTTTTATCAAAGATGCGGAGGGCAATCCTGCCGGTTTTGTATTCGTCATCAGAGACATTACCCATCGTTTGCAGGTGGAGGAAGGCCTCCGGGAACCGGAGGAAAGATATCGCCTTATCGTCGAAACCGCTGAAGAAGGGATATGGATAGGTGACCCTCACGGCAGGACGCTTTTTGTAAATCAAAAAATGGCGGACATGCTGGGTTATACCAGGGACGAGATGACCGGGAGAATCGGGCTGGAATTTGTGGAAGTGGGGCGTAAAGACCGTCCACCAAGCGGAGAGCAAAACCTGACCGGTATTACCAGCATACACCGGGAATACAAGTTCCACTGCAAGGACGGAGGAGTAATCTGGACACTGGTAAATGCCTCTCCCTTATTTGATAGCAAAGGTAAATATATCGGCAACCTGATGATGCACACCGATATCACCGAGCGCAAACTGCTCGAAGATGCCCTGGCCAGGTCCAAAGACGAACTGGAACGAAAAGTAGATGAGCGGACTGCCGAATTAAGCTCTGTCAACAAACAACTGGAATACAGCCAGCGGCAGCTTAATGCGCTTTTCAATTATATGGCTGAAGGAGTGGTCTTGCTGGACATTGACGGCAGGCTGGCGAAAGTGAACCCGGCGGCGGCAGAAATCCTGGGGGTTATTCCGGATGAAGTTGAAGGCAAATATTATGATGAGTTTATCTGGCAAAACAAAATCATACTGTCTAACGGTAGGCAGCTGACCCGGAACGAACTGACACTGGAGAAAATCCTGAACGGACAGAGAAACACTGTCAGGACAGAAGAGGCCAGACTGGTGATGCCCGGCGGCAGCATGCGGTGGTTAAAAATAAATGCAGCGCCGCTTATAGACAGCGAAAACAACATTGGGGGGATTATTATTAATTTTTCCGATGTTACCGGGGAAAAAATACTCCGGGAAGAGAAGGAACAGTTCACCAAAAGGCTTCTGGCGGCTCAAGAAGAAGAAAGGAAACGCATCTCACGCGAACTGCATGACGATACCGCCCAGTGCCTGGCCCTGTTAACTCTGGAGATGGATGCCCTGCTGCAAAAGGAAAAACAGCTGCCGGAGGAAATTGTCCGGCATCTGCAAAGACTGCGCCAGATGGCCGGGAATACTCTCCAGGAGGTCCGCCGTTTCAGCCACGAGCTGAGGCCCAGCGTACTGGAAGATTTCGGCCTGGCTGCCGCCCTGGAATTAATTGTCAGCGAGTTTAATGCCGGAACGATTGAAGCGAGCTTTACAGTTACGGGTGACGAACAGCGTCTTCCGGATGAAACCGAACTGGTCTTATTCCGGATTGCTCAGGAAGCCTTAAGCAATGTCCGGAAACATTCCCGGGCCAGCACAGCTGCAATAAAGCTGGCATATACTTCCCGCAAGGTCCAGCTCACGGTCAGGGATAACGGCCTGGGGTTTGATACGGCTAAAAAGAGAGCTCCCAGCGCTAAAGGCGGTCTGGGGGCAATCGGTATGAGGGAACGGGCGCAGCTGGTGGGGGCCACCCTGAAAATAGAGTCTGAAATCGGAAAAGGGACTGCGGTAATAGTAGAAGTGCCGGTATAGCCACTGGTTTAATAACCCCGGTTTGGCGGTTCACCGGTTCCACCGCAGTTTTCATGTATTTTAAAGCTATGGTATAATTCAGTATATACACCAGACAGGAATGAGAATATCAGGGAGGTAAAACCAGAATGACGTATAAGAAAGGCAAAATCGTACCGAAGCCCGAAGAAGGGACCCGGGAAGTGCTTACACCCAGAGCACCCTTTATTGGAGATACCGAAGTCAATGTCATCTGCGGCAACTGTAATACCATGTTAATCAAGGGCTACAGCCCCACCGCTTATAAGAACGTCATCATCCAGTGCGTGAACTGCGAAAAATACAACGAAATCTAGGGAAGATTACTAATATATCACCAATAGTTGAGTAAAGAGGCTGAAAAGAATAATCCAGCCTCTTATTTTTTCAGGCCTTCTCGCTATTGATTAATATTCCGGAACTCCGTCACAATCTCATCTATGACGCGGTCTCTTTCCTGGAGGAATCTATCCCGGCCCATGGTATAAGCCTGAGGCACCCATTCCATCTCATTCAGGTTGCGGGCAACGGTAGGTATCCATTGAAAAGGAACGGATACCAGCACCATCCCGTCGGGTAATGCACCCCGGCTCTTCATGCCGTGGCTCAAATTGGTATTCATATAGTTCACTTTACCGCTTAAATAGGGATAGACAAAGAGCCAGGAACATCCCAGTACCGGGCCGGTCTTGCTCTCGTAAATCTCCCCGGTCGAATAGGTTACGGCTCTCAGCAAAATTTCAGACTGCTCCGGCCTGGCCAGAAAGATCAACAGGTCCGGTTCAAAGGCCAGCTGTTTTATCGGGGAGATGACCACATAATTGACCACGCCTTTTCCAAAATGATAGTTGCGGTGATAGAGCAGGGTATTGGCACGCGGCTCCTGGAAAATGCCCCATTTATAGCCTACCAGTCCGCTTTCCCCGAAGGGTTTGTCCGAATCCATCATCCCGAGCGTAGCTTTTCCGAAGCAGTCTTCATTTTCCCTGGTAAAATAGAAAGGAGCCTTTCTCTCGTAAGACTCCTTCAGCATTTCACATAAAGCCAGCTTTTTATCCAGCTGCTCGATACCTTCCGGCTTGCTCAAGAGAAATTTTACTCCTACGGGCCGGTTTTCAAAATTGAATTTGCTGAATACAGACAGGTCGGTTCGCAGCGGTTTCATAACGGTCCTCCTCGAAAAATGTCATCAGTATTTTGACGGCCGGGAATGAAGAATTTGTCCCTTTTGAGACTAATAATAGGATGGCTGCCCCGGAATGTCAATACTGAAGACATATAGATTTTGAGAATCACCCCTGCCGGTGTCCGGGCGGTTAAACAGCTGGTTCTTTTACCTCCTTATCCCCCACCCCCTTGACCTGCGTACCGGCGCTGGCTCTGGAGGGGGCCGTCTCTGCGACCCTTCCGCTTAATATATACCGGTATTTGAGGCCTCCGTCATAGACCAGGTAGACGTGGGTGCACGGGTCGCCGGGTACCGGCAGGTGGACCACCGGTTTTCCCAGTGTATCCGCTACCCTGACCAGGTCTTCCATGGATTCCATGGCGACTGTATTTTCACTGCCCGGGGAAATCCCTCCCTTCGAGACGACGATGATTTCTCCATATTTCTTATGGATTGACATTTCCTCTTTATCCGACGGTGGGAGCTCGACAGCTTTAAACCTGATTACCCAAAACAGCAGGGTAAAAAACAGCAGCAGGAAGAACAGGGTCAAAGCCAGGGTAGTGGTCTTTAACCCCCCAACCGAGAGTCCCAGGTAGCGCTTCGGGTTATCGATGATGCTGGTAGTGCTGAAACTGCCCGGTTTGGTCGGGGTCATACTGCCCGTCCACTCGAGGACACCTTTCCCCAGGCTGGTGACCAAAGTGGGGCTGAAAGTCTCGTTGATGCGTCCGTAGTCCGTATCTCCGGAAACATGTACATCCGCCCGGAGGGTCAACTGATAACCATCGGCGCTGGAGCCGGTCTCATTGCGGATATTTTCGATGGTCGTATTCAAACCGTCAAGGTCGATGTTGAAAAGAAGGCTGAAATTGCCGGTCTTCAGATCGGAAGAGCGTCGTGTAGGGAAAGAGTGTAGGATAGGGT
>CAZIQW010000094.1:0-7507 GCA_964541585.1 uncultured Dehalococcoidales bacterium
GTGCAGGGCTTCCGGCAGAGAAGTCCAGAAGTCCCAGTTGTTTTTGGCGCTTCTCATATTGGTGCGGGGGTCTCTTTTAATTGCATGATTGAGGTCAGGGAACTTGAGCGGGTCGCGGAGGAAAAATACGGGTGTATTATTGCCGACCAGGTCCCAGTTGCCTTCTTCAGTGTAGAACTTGATGGCGAAGCCGCGGATATCACGTTCAGCGTCGGCGGCTCCCCGTTCGCCGGCCACCGTGGAGAAACGAACGAAGAGGTCCGTTTTTTTCCCTACGGCGGAAAAGACTCCGGCTCTGGTATAGCGGGTTACATCGTGGGTAACCGTGAAGGTACCGAAAGCTCCGGAGCCTTTGGCATGCATACGCCTTTCCGGGATAACTTCACGATCGAAATGCCCCAGCTTCTCCAGGAACCAGACATCCTGTAAAAGCGCGGGGCCGCGCGGGCCGGCAGTCATCGTGTTCTGGTTATCCACCACCGGAGCGCCGACAACAGTGGTCAGCTTCTTTTTAGTGCCATTCTTTTTGGGCATTCTCTTCTCCTCTACTCAAATTATCCTTTTTCAGATTTATGACAATCGGAGCATAATCCGATGAATTCCAGGTAGTGACCTTTTACTTTGAACCCAGTTTTTTCAGCTATTCTGGCTTCCAGGGTATGGTCCGGGGGTTCATCCAGATCAAAGATACGGAGGCAATTTTCACACCTGAAGTGGTAGTGGTACTGACTGTTGCCATCAAAACGAGCCGGACCGTCCTGCGCATCCAGCTCTTTTATGATTCCGGCCCGGGCCAGCAACTTTAAATTCCGGTATACGGTTCCCAGACTGATGTTGGGAATTTCTTTCCTAACCTGGTCATAAACCCAATCAGCCTGCGGGTGGGTGGTAGTGCTCATCACAACCCGCAGTATTGCATCTCTCTGTTTTGAATTCTTTGACATACTGCCTTTATATAAATATAATAATAGTAACGATTATTATTATTTCATCAATAAGGCACGCTGTCAATAGCCTTCGGTTTTATCCTGATATCCGGGCTTGTCCGGTGAAGCAGTGCGGAGATTCAAACAACCAGGAATGGGGTATTACATGAAACCCTGCAAGATTGCGGCGGCAGTGATATGGGTATTACTGATATTCATAGTCCCGGGCTGCGGGAATGGGATTGAACCCGCCTGGGATAAACAGATTATGAATGATGAGAGAGAAGATATGGAAGGTAAGGTAATAAAAACAGACGAGGAATGGCGGCAAATATTGACTTCGGAACAATTTGAGATTACGCGAATGAAGGGAACCGAACATCCGTTTACAGGTAAATACAATAATTTTTACGAAGAAGGCATCTATCGCTGTGTTTGCTGCGGTAACGAGCTTTTCAGTTCAGCAGCCAAGTTCAATTCCGGGACGGGCTGGCCCAGTTTCTTTTCACCGGTATCTGACAAGAGCGTTGAAACAGTCAGCGACAACAGTTTCGGCATGATGAGGGCCGAGGTGTTGTGCCGGCGGTGCGATGCGCACCTGGGACATGTCTTTGAAGACGGCCCCCCGCCAACCGGTCTCCGCTATTGCATTAATTCAATTGCCCTGGAGTTTACGGGTATTGAATAATGGTACTGCAACTTTCCAAATGCAAATACAAGTGGCATAATGGCTATAGTGGTTCGTTGAAGAACATACCATCTGGAACGCAACAAGGCTGCTAATAATCTAACATAAGGGGGTATCAATGCTCGGAGGATATACAGGAAAAATTGCATTTGTGAACCTGTCTACTGGCGAAATCAATATTGAAACGCCTGACGAAAGTCTCTACCGGAACTATCTCGGGGGGTATGGAATCGGCGCCCGGATTCTGTACAGCCGCCAGAAAGCGGGAGTAGAGCCGCTGGGTCCTGAAAATATACTGGGCCTGGTGTCAGGGCCTCTGACAGGCACGGCGGTGCCTACCGGAGCCCGTTTTGCCGTGGTGGCAAAGTCTCCCCTCACGGGAGGCTGGGGCGATTCTAACTCCGGCGGGGAATTCGGACCATATCTTAAATTCGCCGGATTTGACGGAGTATTTTGCACCGGCATCTCTCCCAGACCGGTCTATCTATTACTGGATAATGGGAAGGTCGAACTAAAAGACGCCGACCATCTCTGGGGTAAAGATACATACCAGACAGAGGAAATTTTGGAGGCCGAGTATGGCGCTCAAAGCCGGATTTGCGCCATCGGAGAGGCCGGGGAAAAACAGTCTCTTCTCGCATCTATCATGACAGACCGGGGTTCGGCCGCCGGCCGCTCGGGTCTCGGGGCGGTGATGGGTTCCAAGAAGTTGAAAGCCGTCGTCGCCAGGGGCAGCGGGGAAGTTACGGTAGCAGACAAAGAGACGCTGCAAAGATTGAGAATGGAGCATATTAAATCGCTCCAGGTACCGGGTCCCGGGGGCATATCAACCATGGAGCGTACTCATAAATACGGCACTTCATCCATGACATATGCTTCTGCACACAGCGGAGATACTCCGGTCAGGAACTGGGGCGGGGCCGGCGTTGTTCATATGCCGGACAGGGAGAGTTTGAGACATGAGGTAGTAGCCGCCGGTGTGGCGAAGCTTACCGGCTGCTGGCATTGTCCCATAGCCTGCAAGGGAATTCTAAAAGAGGGGAACGGCGAATATAAGTATCCCGCCGGAATTCGACGGCCGGAATACGAAACACAGGCCAGTTTTGGAGCCAACTGCCTTAATAATAATCATGAGGCCATAATCATGGTTAACGACATCTGCAACCGGTACGGACTGGACACGATATCAGCCGGTTCGGTGATTGCTTTTGCTATGGAATGCTATGAAAACGGTATCATTACCAAAGAGGATACCGGAGGCATCGAGCTTAACTGGGGCAACCACCGCGCGATTGTAGCCATGACCGAGAAAATGGTGAAGAGGGAGGGATTCGGAGCAATACTGGCAGACGGGGTAAAGGCCGCTGCTACGAGAATCGGAAAAGGGGCGGAAAAATATGCGGTGCATATCGGAGGCCAGGAACTGGGTATGCATGATCCCAAGCTGACGCAGCAGGGACGGATGATATTCACGGGCTACCATATGGATGCCACTCCCGGCCGCCATACTCAAAGTTTCGGCCCGGGCAGCTTCGGCAAGCATGCTTTGAGTTCCTGCGGTCTCTGCCTCATAGGGTACAGTTTTGGAAGCGCTCCTGATGTTCCCCAGAAGCTGGCCGGATTTTTAACGGCAGTGACAGGAGAGGACTACTCTGTCGACGATGTTCTCAAAGCTGGTGAAAGAATCCTCAATTTGAGGCATGCTTTTAATCTACGGGAAGGCATCAACGAAGCCGATTGGCCGGTACACCCCAGAATCTATGGGGACACTCCTTTAAAGGACGGGCCGCTGGCCGGGGTGAAGGCTGATATCAGGAGGCTCGACTACTGGAGTATGGGGGCTCTCGATTGGGACCCCATGACTGCCAAGCCCAGCAAGAAAAAACTGCTATCGCTGGGATTAAACGATGTGGCTGAACAGCTCTGGCCGGAGACCAAAAAATAGCGGCAGAATGACAATTGACAGGTGCCAGGGTCATCCTTCTGAACCATTTTGAAAAAGTCAAAGGCTGTAAACTAACCTTGACCGTTTAAAAACGTTATACTAGTTGCAATAATAAAAAAAACGGAGAAAGGCGATGTTGAAGGAAAGTCTCTGGCTGAAAGTCTCAGCCCTGGCACTGGTTTTAATAATCCTGGCGACAGCGATGCCTGCCTGTCAATGCCAGAAGGTATCGGCGGACAGCTATGTGGCAATCATTCCCGAAGTCCTGCACAGCGGACAGACGGAAGCGGTTTCGCTGTCACTTTTAAGCGGCGACCGGTTAGTGAAAGACAATATTGAAGTCACCTTGTTCAAAGACGGCAAGAAGGTTACCGGCGCCAGGCAAACGGTCAACGGGACCGGGACCGTCGCGCTTGACATCCCTCAAGATATAGAAGAGGGCAAATACGATATACAGGTCAAAGGCAACGGTTTTACGGATACGGCAGCGGTTAATGTTGCCAGGAGCTACCTGGTCTTTGTGGAGACCGATAAGCCCATCTATAAACCAGGGCAGACCATCCACATGCGTGTCCTCACCCTGGACTCCGAACTTAAACCCCTCACCGAGCCGGCGACCGTGGAGGTACTGGACGCCAAAGGCATCAAGCTCTTCCGGACTGAAGTCACGACCGATGAATACGGTATGGCCGGGCTTGAGCTGCCGATAGCCAATGAACCGAACCTGGGCGTCTGGAAAATCAATGTCATCACGGAAAAATCGCGGAATCAACTGGATGTGCGGGTGGAGGAATATGTCCTGCCGAAATATGAAATCACAGTGGAGCTGCCCAAAGAATGGTTTCTGGTCAGTGAACCGGTTAAAGGTAAAATCAAGGCGGAATACAGCTTCGGCAAACCGGTGACCGGCGAGGTGACGATTGAAGCCGTAAAATATGTCGGGCAGTGGCAGGAATATGCTACCTTCAACAAGACGATTGACGGCGAGATAGAATTTGAATTACCGGCAGCCGGTTATGTGGCCGGTACCCCGGCGGGCGGCGGACAGGGGAATGTGCAGCTGGACATCACCGTTGAGGAAAAGTCCACCGGCTATGTGGAAAAGACCAGCCGCCTGCTGACAGTGGCGCAGTCTTCGGTAAATCTGAAGCTCATTCCGGAAGGCCAGGTTTTCAAGCCGGGGCTGCCCTTCAGTATCCTGGCCGTCACGCAGACCCCGGACAATCAGCCGGTTGAGGCTGAAATCGAGGTCACTTTTACCTACAGCAACAGCAAATTTGAGTCCATCAAAACCGACAAGCAGACTATCCGAACAGATAACGGTATGGCTCTTCTGGGCGTTACCCCACCTGAAGACGCTATCGCTTTATCCATCGAAGCCTTTGAGCTGACTCCTTCATCTTCGCAGCAGCCGGCGCAGGCTTTCCTGGCCCTTCAATCTTCTTATTCCCCCTCGGGTAATTTCATTCACCTGGAGCAAAGCAGCGAGGGTACGCCGAAGGTTGGAGAAGAAATCACCTTCAAGATTCATTCAACGAGTCAGGCCGTCAATTTCTATTACGAGGTAATCGCGAGAGGCAAGGTGGTTTTCTCCGATTATACTAAGAGCAAAGAGATATCCTTTAACGTGACGCCGCTGATGGCACCTTCCGCTAAAATCCTGGTTTATCAAATATTGCCGAACAGCGAGGTGGCGGCCGACCAGCTTCCGTTCAATGTGGAAGCTGCCTACCCGCACACGGTAAAGGCGGAATTCAGCACAGCTGAAGCGAAGCCGGCGGAAGAAATAAAATTGAATATTACCACGGAGGGGCAAGCCAAGGTGGGCATCGCCGTGGTAGACAAATCGGTCTTTATCCTGGCGGAGAACCGGATGAATCTCCAGCAGGTCTTTGACGAACTGGAACGGCTCTACATGAAGCCGCAGGCGGAAATTCACGAGGTTTCTTTTTATCCGTCCACCAAAGCTATCGGCGCTTCCGATGTTTTTAAGGAAGCGGGTGTGGTAGTAATGACCAATAAAGATATCCCCGACAGTAAAGAATACAATACGGAGAGCGGCGGGAATTTCCTGAACAATGTACTCCGTCACCTGGGAGTCTGGGGTATGATGGAGGATGAAAAGCTGGGAGGAATGCCCATGCCCGCAATGGCTCCGCAGGCCCCGGCTCCCACCTCCGGCGATGGAGGGCTGGCGGAAGTGGAAAGGGTACGGCAGTTCTTCCCGGAAACCTGGCTGTGGCTGGATACGGCAACCGCCTCCAACGGCAAACTGACCCAGCAAGTAACCGTGCCGGATTCCATTACAACCTGGATGCTGCGGGCGGTGGCTGTTTCCAAAGAGAAGGGGCTCGGAGTGGCGGAAAACAGCCTGGTAGTCTTCCAGCCATTCTTCCTGACCATCGACCTGCCGTATTCGGCTATCAGGGGAGAGGAATTTCCGGTACAGGTTGCCGTCTATAATTATCTGGATACGACGCAGCAGGTCCAGCTGGACATGGAAAAGAGCGACTGGTTTGACCTGCTTGATGACCGGACCAAGACCATTGAAATTGCCGCTAACGATATCGGCGGGGCTACTTTCAGGATAAGACCGACCCGCATTGGAATCAATGAAATTGAAATTTCAGCCCGCAGCTCGCAGGCCGCAGATGCTGCCATCAAGACCATCATTATCGAACCGGAAGGGGTAGCCCGAGAGATTGTGGACAACCTGACGCTGGCTGCCGGAGATTCCCGGACAATCGATACCACCATTCCCGACAGAGTGGTCAGTGATTCCGGCAGGGCGTATATTGCCGTAACCTCGAGCTTCCTGACCCAGACGATGGACGGGCTGGAAGGTCTGCTGCAGATGCCATTCGGCTGCGGCGAGCAAAATATGATTATCCTGGCCCCCAATGTTTACATCACCAAATATTTGCAGGAAAGCGGACAGATAAAGCCGGAGATAATGGCCAAGGCCGAAAAACTGATGATAACCGGTTATCAGCGTCAGCTTACCTACCGGCGTACCGACGGCTCTTTCTCTGCCTTCGGGATGAGCGACCAGTCCGGCAGTCTCTTTCTGACCGCTTTTGTGCTCAAGTGTTTTTCCCAGGCACAGGAACTAATGTACATCGATGAAGCCGTTTTAAAAGATGCGGAAAGCTGGATTACCGGGCATCAAAACAGCGACGGCTCTTTCGACCAGGTGGGTTTTGTGCATCATCAGGAAATGCTGGGCGGGCTTCAGGGCAAGGACGCGCTGACTGCCTTCACTGCCATTGCGCTGATGGAGGCGGGGGAGAGACAGAGCAGCGGCAGGGCGGTCGCCTATCTTGAAAAGCAGCTGGAAAAAATGACGGATGCGTATGCTGTGGCTATCACTGCCTGTGCTTTAGAAATGGCCGGGAGTCCTGAATCCGACAATGCCTATAACAAGCTGATGTCGCTGGCAAAGGAAGATGAGAACGGCCTGTACTGGGGCAACGAGATTATCGAGCCAGAGCCCTTAACCCGGGAAGGGCGGATGATGCCGCCTTTCCGTCCGGATGTTAACCGCAGCGCCGGTATTGAGATGACCGCTTATGCCACACTGGCGCTGGTCAAGCATGGGGATGCCTTCAATGCCTCCAGGGCCTCGAGATGGCTGGTTTCCAAACGTAACGCCTACGGAGGATACGGCTCGACTCAGGATACCGTAATGACCCTCCAGGCGCTGACGGAGTACGCCACCGATGCCCGTTCGGATGTCGACCTGACGGTCACATTGAAGGGCGCGGGTATCGAAAGGCAACTGAAAATAGACCAGACCAACTTTGATGTGTTACAGATGGTCGAGGCGCCGGTTAATGAGCAAATCGAGATGACGGTGAAAGGCAAGGGCGATGCGATAGGGCAGGTGGTGAGAAGATTCAATGAGCCTGAGGCGAATACCGCGCCGGAAGCACAGATGCTGAAGATAGA
>CAZIQW010000094.1:7517-8197 GCA_964541585.1 uncultured Dehalococcoidales bacterium
TCTTTCCCTACACGACGCTCTTCCGATCTTATGATACTACCGAAGTAGAGGTCAACGACCTGGTGACGGTATCGGTGAACCTGGAATTCAATCCGCTGCCGGAGCTGGGAATCTCCGAAGCCGGTATGATTGTGCTGGATGTTTCAATTCCCACCGGATTTGCGCCCGTGACGGATTCCATTGTATCGATTACGCAGGGGATGGAAAATATCAAGCGCTATGAAATCGCCGGAAGAAAGGTCATCTTCTATGTGGAGAATATGAAACCCGGAGAGGAGATAGAGTTCAGATTCCAGGTCCAGGCATTGTATCCGGTCAAAGCCAAAGGAGTCACTTCAACCGCTTTCTCTTACTATAAACCTGATATCAAAGGAGAAGTTTTGAGCCAGGCGGTGACTGTGAAGTAGCGCCGCCAGCGTTCAGACATAAAAAATAAATCCAGGGTGAAATCGGCATTACTGCAGCGGCAGTAGAGTAATACGGCAGATTTCACCCTGGTATTGTTTTAGCGCCGGGCTGCATAGAGTTATCTCCTGGCCGGAGGATATTAAAACATTCGGCAAAGAATGGAGTGAGGAAAGCGGATTCTCCTTACACTTTTGTTTTTTCTCACTTCCTCCAGAGACAAAGAGAGTTTGCGGGCCCTGACAAGAGGCAGGGGGCATTAATTCCGGGACCTT
>CAZIQW010000095.1:0-6417 GCA_964541585.1 uncultured Dehalococcoidales bacterium
GCAATATCTATGCCATCGGGGGGCTGAACGCCGGGGAAATGCTGGCTTCCGGCCGGCTTGCCGGAAAGAGTGTTGCCGCCTTGAAGAACTGGGATGCCGGATAGAGTATTCAGGGCCAGGGACAAAACCAATTTTGCAACCTAAAGCAGGTGGTGTTATAGAGATTACATAACTCCTGTACTGATAAGAATGTATTTAACAATCGGGAGGAGCTAATTCATGGAATTAAACTATGACAGCATGATGAAATTTATTCAGGACTACTTTCCGGATTTCGTCAAATACGGACAGAATCCGGCAGAGAAGCACCGGCTCTACGACTACTTTGCCGAAGATTTCGAGTTCTACCCGAATTATGTCGGGGTGGAGCCGGTGAAAGGCCGGGAGATTTTTTTAACCCAGATGTCTTCGCATCCCTCCAGCCGGGAGGAGATGGAACCGGAGGATATCTTCATAGATGAGAAGCGAAAGGTGGCGGTGACGCTGCTTAATGCTCGAATCGTTGACAGCAAGACGGGCGAGGTGCTGGTAAAGAAGAAGTACTGCCCCTGCTACTATCTCGGACTGGACAAGAACGATACTATCAAAATAAACAAGATTGTGTTCTTCTGGGAGCAGCTGGCTCCCGGTGCAAGAGATGTGCTGGATGTATTTATGAGAGACGGAAAACCCCAGGTGGGGTGAGATAAAGATGAAAACATTATCCGGTTGTTTATCGAGTTAGCTGCCGGTGGAATTATTTTAAGATGGTACTCAGGTAACTGAAGGCATTCTCGCCGGCGATGCGGCCGGAATTCAGGGCGAAGCTGAGAGCACCGCCGGGGACCAGCCAGTTATAATCCGGAGGGTTGCCGTAAATGTTGCAGGCATCATATCCGGCGGCATAAAGTCCAGGTATCGGCTCATCCAGCTTGTTTAAGGCTTCCGCACGTTCGTTAATCTTAATACCACCCAGAGTACCGTGGCAGCCGAGCCTTATCCTGAAAGCGTAAAATCCAGGTGTTTTTACAGGGTGTAGAAACAAACGCTTTTTGTAGAACATCGCATCCTGTCCCCGGGAACAAAAATCGTTATATTCTTCGATACTTCTCAGCATCCGGTGTTTGTTCATGCCCGTGGCGGCAGCCAGTTCTTCGAGAGAGCTGCACATAAACAGGTTCCGGTTACCCTTTTCCCGGGCTGCCTGAATTTGTTCACCGATGTCCGCTATTTTTTCTACTTTAAGCCACGGTGATTTATTGTCCGGGCCATTTTCCTCCATGTGTTTTTTCGTATTGGCATCAAAGACAAGGTAAGCGCACCGGTCGGGTTGTCTAGCCAGTGCGTTGCTAATGTAGGCGGGATTGCCCAGGGTTTCATCGATAAAACGTTCTCCCTGCTGGTTGAGCCAGAGGTAGGGCTGCATGGAGATAATGTGCAGCTGTGTCCGGGGAATAAGCAGTTCCGGTACACCATAGTAAAGATGCATCCCCGTATTATCGGAAACGGCACCGGCTTCCCAGGCAATGCGGATGCCGTCCCCGTTATGGCCGATGTCTACAAGAGTGAAAATATCTTCTCCCAGAGTAAAGCCTGTGAGCTGTTTAATCATTTCCTTATTGGCGGAAAATCCGCCGGTGGCAATTACCACTGTGCCGGCTTCAAGATAAAATTCATTTCCGTTCCGGTCTTCTGCAATTATGCCTGTAACATGTCCGTCCTGGAGGGTGATTTTCTTAGCGGTTGTTTTCAGATGAGTTACGATGCCTCTTTCCCGGGCTCTGGCCCGGAGTGTTTTCATGAGGGAAAAGGCATGGCCTTTAATGTGGAGCTGAGCGAAGAGACCGCCGGAATAAACAGCGGGGGGAGGTGCTGCCGGGAGCTCATCAAATTCAACGCCCTGTTTTTCCAGCCAGTCAACCGTATCAGCAGTTTTATCGAGAAAAGCCTTGAGCAGCCGGGCATTCCCACTCCAGTGGCCAAAATCCATCAGCGCCCTGAATAGCTGTTCACCGGTAACCGGGTAGTTCTTTTCCCGCTGACAACGGGAATCAACACAAAGAATACCACCTATGGGAATATTGGAGAATCCGCCGGAGACGCTCCTTTTTTCCAATATAGACACACTGGCTCCGTTTTCGGATGCCGTCAATGCTGCTGACATCCCGGCAGCTCCGGAACCAACCACAGCCAAATCCACTTTAAATCTATCCATATCGCCTCTTCAGTAATATGGCAATAAAAAGTTATTTTTTATCACGCTGAAAAACGTCGGAAATTTCCATAGCTCCCGGAGGAAGTACTTCCCAGAAGAGCTGGACCTTTTCAATCTTAAGAGTATTATTATCATCCAGAATGAGAGGGTAGCGGACAAAATAGTGCTTGGATACCAGAATCTCTCCGGTCTGGCTGTCAGAGATTTCAGCTTTGATGAGAACGACAGCAACCAGATGCTTTTCATCGACTACAATATCGAGTGGGGTCAGGTGTTCGTAGCCTGAGGGGTGGGAGGTGATGACCTTGTAGAACCTTTCGCGTCCTCTGGTTTTGATAACGTGGGATACATAGGGGAAAAATTCCAAATCCGGTGCAAAAAAATCATCCATCCGGTTGACTGTGTCGGGACTCTGACCGTACTTGTTAAAGGTCTCAAAATAGTCCTGCATGAATTTCTTGATGTTGTCATAAGTTGGTTCCACAGGTATTTCCTCCTTTCAATAAATATGGCAAACGGCTATCGGGAAGGATATGTAGTGTATATATTATTACCTGAACTGGGCATTGTCAATACAGGTTAAAAGATTAAAGCTAAATGAAATAGTAGTCTTCTTGAGAGGGAAGCCGAAGGCGGATTAACCGGGAATAATCAAGGGATACCCAGAGATACCTGCTGGGGCTGCATATCCTTTATTTCCCGGTAAACTTCATCGAAATCCAGACTGTAATCAAAATCTTCCTTTGCCTGGTGCCTCATATGCCCTTGAATCTCCAGGTTCCGAATGATAACAAGTTCCTCTTCCGTGGGAGATGCATGCACCAGGGGAACTCCTGAAGGACTCCAGATGCCGCTTTCACCGCAAAAACGGCCACCGGTCATCTCATAAACCCCCACACAGTTAGCCCCGATGCTCCATACCTGGTTGTGGGCAGCCAGCGCGGCGTTCATCAAATGCCAGATGAACTGATAGTAATCATCGATGCATATTTTCAGCAAAGGATAATAGCGAAGAGCCTCCGCCCGCCAGGCTGCTGTGGTAACCAGAACATCCACCTCGTCATTGAAAGCATACTTTTTAGCCAGGTCCACGAAACACATGTCGTAACATATCATGACTCCCAACCTTCCCCACCGCGTATTCAGCACCAACCGCCGGTCATCGCCCCGGTGGAAAAATTGTTTTTCAAGTGGAGTCAGGAATATCTTGTCATAATAGACCTCGTTGTAGTCGTTATAGGGAGTCATTACAAAGGTGGAATCATGAATTTTATTATGGTGACCATTGACTCTGACGTTGCTGAAAAACAGCATTTTCAGGCCATTTCCCCGGTCCACCAGTCCGGCCTTTATCCGATCCAGCACGCCTTTAACCCCCGGACGGGAATTGTCACTGGCATGCAAGTGTTCCAGCACTTCCGCATGACGGCCGTCTTCCCAGACATAGCCAGAAATAGACAACTCCGGCAGGATAAGAATATCCACATTTCTTTGATGGGCGTTTTGTACAATGTCTTCGATTCGAGAGAGGTTGTAATCAATATCAAATCTGGGATTAATATTGGCAATCATAAATGTCGGACTGGTTTCGTTTCGAGAAAAAGACACGTCGGTAATTTTAAATCCGCCAGAATTATCCCTGTCCGGCTGAGGGTCGGCGTCGGATATTTCCCGGTTATACCAGCGGCTCATTGGTTGCCCCCTTTGCCTGATTATTCAAAAAGAATGTGAAATTAACGAGGTGACCTGACTACACAATTGTACACTAATCTTTGCTCCCTGCAAAAGGGATATTGAAGCAGCCTGCAAATAAGATTCAAGAACCTTGTAATGGGTTAAAGCTGCTGGTACAATAGGGTTCATCCCGTAATGTTAGATACACAGGAGGCACTTGATGAGTTTGACTGCTGACGTGAAATCCCTGGCGATTCGTCTCGGGGCAGATTTGGTCGGAGTTGCTCCGGTAGAACGATTCGAAGATGCTCCGGAAGAGGGAAAGCCTCAATATTATATGCCTGATGCCAAATGCGTGGTGGTACTGGCAACCCGGGTACTCAAAGGTCTTTGCGAGGCGCACGGAGCCTATAATGAGCCGGGCAAGACCATAGGGCCTTATATGTGGTACGGTTACCCCATTATTAACTGGGCAAATTCCTGGATTGCTTTCCAGACAGGCAGGTATCTGGAAGATAAGGGGCATAAAGCCCTCCCGTTCCCACCGACCGGCTTTATCTACCGCAATCCTGAAGAATATCAGCCGGATTTCTATCACAAGCACGCGGCGGTAGCCGCCGGATTGGGCGAATTCGGACTTAACCGGCTGCTATTGACACCTCAATTCGGGGCGCACCAGAGGATAGTCTCGCTGATAACGGATGCTCCTCTGGAACCCGACCCCATGTACAGCGGCCCCAGGTTGTGCAATCCAACAGAATGCCGGGAAACCTGCGTCAGGGTTTGTCCGATGCAGGCTTTTGAAGAAAAAATGATATCCGTCAAAATCGGCGGCAGGGTTTTTGAATACCGGGGCCTGGACACAGTATTATGCCGCTGGAACTCGGTCGTCGGCCGCTACCTGCGGGGAAATGAGAGCCTGCCCCGCTACCCGGACCATCAGCAGATAGAGGAAATCACCCGGGAACTTGGGGGGAAGGCAAAAGTTAACGAGAAAATGAACCCGGATGACAAGGCTTTACAGCAATTTACCTTCGCTCCTACCTGCGGGGCCTGTATGACCAAGTGCCGGGCACCTTGGAAATAGTTATTTATCTACAAATCCAATATTGCGCGTCGGCTTGACTAGAACTCAAGCTGAAGATATCCTTATAGTAACAGTAAGCCGGCTGAGGTTAAGTGAGCCGGCAGTGAATATCTGAAAATATGTGATAGTCAGGAGTTCCAGAATGATAAAAAAAATTCTTGTTCTGATGGTAGTGATTGCATTGACTTTGACAGGTACGGTCGGCTGCAGCCAGGAGTCAAAGCCGTCATCTTCAACCGGTTCCACCATTATTAAAACGGTAGAAGTCGGTACACAGTGGAACGTGAACCAGGTACGGGTGAATATTGACGGCAACGATGAATTATTGCTGCTTTTGAAATTAGCCTCCGGAGATAAAGTAGACGGCTATTTTTATCTGGAAAAAGGAGAGCATATTGATTTTAATATCACGGGCAATACTCTTCTTTATACAGCAAAAGCCCAGGAAGAATCCGATCAGATTGATTCAGACCGTTTTGCTTTTATCGCCAGTCAATCTCAGGGAACAACCTATACGCTGACTTTCCGGAACAAAGATAAAAGCCAAGTTACTGCGTTTCTGGAATTGATTTATCCTTCTGAAGCCTCCATGTTTGTTCCGGTTGTAACAGACTGATTCCGGGAATTATATTCTCACCTCAAGGCGCAATGAAATGATTTGCGGGTGATTTTTACATCACCAAATATGAATACCGAATTATAATATATATAGTATACCGGTGTTGTCTTTGTGAGGCCTGCAAGAAGGAGGGGGGCGATTTTAGCTGAACTTCTGGCATCAATCAAGATACCTGCCCGCCCGCATAACGGACATCCGAGGGTTACTTTAAGTTATGCCCAGAGTCTTGACGGCAGCATTGCCGTGAGCCGGGGAAACCCCTGCATCCTCAGCGGTTCGGAATCTCAGGCGTTGACTCATACATTGCGAGCTTCTCATGACGCAATACTGGTAGGAATCGATACGGTGATTGCCGATAACCCGTATCTCACCGTGCGCCTGGTCGAAGGTCCGAGCCCCGTCCCGATAGTACTGGACAGCCGTTTAAGATTGCCCCTGAATTCAAACCTGCTAAAAAACAAAGTCTCCCCCCTGATAGCCACTACTGTCTCTGCCAGCCAGGAAAAACAGGAGAGGATAGAAGAGAGCGGAGCTAAAATCATCCGTGTATTCCCCGACGAAAGAGGCTGGGTTGATCTGCACCTGCTGCTGGAGGTACTGGCTAACCTGGGAATCAATAGCGTCATGGTTGAAGGAGGGGCGCGAGTTATTACCTCTTTTCTTTCCCAGCAGCTGGTGGACTGGATTATAATCACCATTGCGCCTGCATTAATCGGCGGATTGCATGCGCTGGAAGGCCCTTTGATACAACACGCAAGCGCATCCGGGAATCTGAAAGAAATGCCCGAGTTTAAAAATATCGGATACCAGCAGATGGGGAAAGATATTATCTTCTGGTCGGCA
>CAZIQW010000095.1:6427-8149 GCA_964541585.1 uncultured Dehalococcoidales bacterium
TATCGTGGACGAAGCAGTAAACCGCATTTCACCATTCACTAAAATCAGAGTGCTGGAAGAGAATCCGGAGGAGGTTATCCAGATTATTAATACCGGCCGGGATGCCAGGGGGGAATATGTATAAATTAGCGGTAAACAGGGAATTTATAGCCCAGCATTTTCTCATTGGGGGAGACTGGGGCTCTGAAAACCGGAAGCATTCTCACAATTACCGGATTGAGATTCAAATTAAAGGGAATTCCCTGGATAATCACGGCTACCTGGTAGATATCGAGAACATTAAGAGTAATCTGGACAGATTGATAGCTTATTACCAGGACCGAACATTGAACGAGCTGCCTGAGTTCAAGGATATAAACCCGAGCATTGAGAACCTGGCCCGCATCTCCTTTCAATTGCTCGACCGGCCTGTTCCCGAGACAGGAACAGCGGCTTTGCGAGTCAAAGTGTGGGAAGACGACACCGCATGGGTTACTTACCGGGAGGAATGAAAATTGCGCATCGGATTGATGATTTCCGGTACGCTGGACACACTAACGGGGGGATATATCTATGACAGACAGCTGGTGGACTACCTGCGGCAGCAGGGGAATGAGGTAGAATTAATCAGTTTACCGGGGCGCAATTATCTTGACCGTTTGCTGCACAATCCTTACTGGCGATTATCCGGAAAATTGAATTATCTCCAGGCGGACATTTTACTTCAGGATGAATTGGACCATCCGGCATTGATTTTTCTTAATTATAAATTGAAGAGCCAGTCCGGTTATCCAATCATTTCCATTGTGCATAATTTACACAGCTGCGAATTCAGGTCGAAATGGAAAAATCAAATATACCGCCGGATTGAGAAGCGTTACCTGAAGAGCGTGGATGGATTTATTTTCAACAGCCAGACAACCCGCGAGGCTGTTGAGAACCTGGTTGGATTACCAAAACCCGCGGTAACGGCTTATCCATGCGGCAACCGGCTGCCCTTCCAGATTACAGAATCAGAAATTGAATCCAGGGCCAGGACACCGGGCCCACTGCAAATTATCTTTCTGAGCAACTTGCTCCGGAACAAAGGTTTACATATTTTGTTAGCTGCCCTGGCTAATATTCCCGATGACAGCTATTTTCTAACTGTCATCGGAGACCTGACCATGGATAAATCTTACGTCAAAACCATAAGGAACCAGATTCAGAAGCAAAATCTGAATCACAATATATTACTGACAGGCCCTCTAAAGGATGAAGCACTGGTTACAAAATTAAAGATGGGCCATATTCTGGCGGTACCGTCTTATTACGAGGGCTTCGGGATCGCCTACCTGGAAGGCATGGGGTGCGGTTTGCCCGTTATCGGGACAACCGGGGGAGCAGCCAGGGAAATAATCACTCACGGCCGAAATGGTTTTCTGATACCGGAGGGGGATAGCGCTGTCCTTTACCGGTATCTGGTGGACTTGCTCAAGGACCGTGACAAATTAATATCGATGGGCCTTAATGCCCGGCGCCGGTTCGAATCCCACCCGACCTGGCAAAACACCGGTGAAAGCGTCCATAAATTTTTAAGGTCATTATTGACCGCAGCACCTTGAGGGACTATCAGTTTCTTTTTATATAGAGCGTGAATAATATTTGCGCATTATATTTGCCCCACCTCCCTGAGATGCTTCGGCCTCGCCGTTCAAGGCCTCCAGCATGACAAATCGGCAAATAATTTATGCGCTATATATA
>CAZIQW010000096.1:0-8081 GCA_964541585.1 uncultured Dehalococcoidales bacterium
GAGATAATGAGCGGTGACTGGAGTTCAGACGTGTGCTCTTCCGATCTGAATCAAAGGTCTTAACAGTAAACCCTTCAGCCTCTATCTTTAAGGCATATTTCCCCTCTTCCAAGCCTTCAAACCAGAAATCCCCGAATCCATCCGTGGTATTATTGAAGTCTTTCCGTGTCTTTAAATCGGTTAGAGTAATCCGGGCGCCCTTGATGATTTCCTGTTCCACCGGGTCATAGACCGTGCCGGCAATGAATTTCTTCGGGATATTCAGATAGTAAGCCCGGGGCATGGTTCCGGCTTCCGGCTTCAGGGTCTCAGCTTTAACGATCAGTTCCTGAGCCTCTGTCTCTTCCAGAAACTTAAGGGCTTCGGTAGGACAGGCATCCACACACCGGGGCTCCTTCCAGCCTCTATCTATCAGGTGGGCACACCCGCTGCATTTCTGGGCGATGTTTAAGTCTTCGTTGAAGTAGATGGCATGGTAGGGACAGCCGTCCACACAGTTCTTGCAGCCGGTACATTTAACCGGGTCAATGATAACCAGACCGTCCTCTCTCTGATAAATGGCGCCTTCCACCGGGCAGGCTTTGAGACACGGAGCCTCTTCGCAGTGCTGGCACATTACCGGGATATAGTGCATCTTGACCTTGGGGACGGTGCCCCGGATATATTCATTCAGCTTCAGCCAGAACTGTCCCGTATCCGGTTGGGGTTTGGCATAAGGCGTCCAGTCATTGCCTACATGCTCATCCTTGCAGGCTATCTGACAGTTGTAGCAGCCGTTACAGATTGAAACATCGTGCACAAAAACCTTCATTATTCCATTCCTCCTTCTACCCAGGCATTAAACTGTAAGCCGCAACCCGGATTATATTCTCGATTAAAGGCTTCGGGATAATCCCTTTTCCATTCTTCCATCTGAGCCTCCGTTACCTTCTCGACTTCCACCAGGTAACCGGTGGTAGCCTGTCCGGCACAATTTTTCGAGGTTATCTCTAACGGGGATATCAGGTTGATCGCCCCTCCCCTATCCAGTTTACCGGGTTTTATCCAGTCGACCCTGGCTCCATGATCGACATAGGCCACCCCGGGCATTATCCGCTCCCAGACTCTGGCCCCACAGAGCACGGAACCCCTCTCGTTATAGACCCTGACTATATCCCCATCCCGGATTCCCCGTTTCCCAGCAATTTCGGGATGAAGCCAGCAAGGTTCATACATATAACCGTCGCTTCCCTTGACCTTACAACTCGGGATTTCTCTGGTCCAGCTGATATCGTCACACTGGGCATGGATTCTCCATCTCCCGTGGTTAGACATGAGCAGCAGTGGATACTGTTTGGCTCTCTCACTGGAGAGCCTTTCATCATGCGTTTCGCTTTTTTCCACCCAGTGGGGTACCGGCGGTCTTTCCTTATCATCCGGAAAATATTGGGCCAGGCGTTCGGAATAGAACTCTATCTTCCCGCTCGGTGTTCTTAAAGGATGGTTTTGGGGATCATTATAGAAATCTATCATCCCTGCCGAATCTTTTTCCCAGTCCTTCCTGGTCGGGATAATATAGTAACCGTTCTCGTTGAGCTTCTCCCAGCTGATCATATTCGTGACACCTGAGGTCTCGTAGCCGTATTTGATCCATTCTTCGACGGTTTTACCCCCGGTATACTGTTCGTATAACCCCAGTTTCTTGGCCACCTCCCCCACTGCCTCATAGTCGCTCTTTGATTCACCTATGGGTTCAATACATTTCGGTTCAGGATGAATTAAACTGTATTGCATGCTGCCAACATCTACCCCGATATCCTCTTCCTCAAATTTGGTGTTGATAGGCAAGATGATATCCGCAAAGAGACAATCGTTTTCCAACCAGGGGTGCTGGGCTACCATACATTCGATTTTCGGACTTCTATAAGCTTCCACCAAATTATTGGCGCCGTTCCAGCAGGTAAGTAAACAGGGCCCATCGGTCCAGATCATGTGGATTTCACTGCCGCCTTCCTCTTCAGGCATGGGATACGTGTGCTTGATAAATTGGTGTTCGGTTAGTTGCCCGGCTTCACCTTGCCCGGCTGAGTACCAGGTGATTGGATTGGCATAGGAAGCCTCTATCAGAGCCTTGTAAATGTGGGTTTGAGGGATATGCTGTTTGGGGTCACCCCTGTATGCGCGATAAGCGGCCTGGACATTGGGATCCATGGTAGACGTCACAGTAGTATGACCGCCTACATTCTGAATAGGCGGCACGGTCGTCATCTGGTGAATTCCCGGTTTGCCCAGTCCTTGCATCGCCAGGTTGGCCACTTCCAGTCTGGCCGGTTCATGAGAAAATGGACCCCGAATATATCCTCCCCCACAAAAATGAACGATTGAAGTAGTTTGAGATGCCCATTGCCTGGCCAGGGCTTTGATTGTCCAGACCGGTACTCCACATTTATTTGAAGCCCAATCGGGCGTCTTGGCCACTCCATCTTCTTTCCCCAGCACATAGTCGGCAAACTGCTCAAAGCCTACCGTGTGGGTGGACACATATTCTTTATCATAGGTCCCTTCAGTAATCCAGATATAGGCGATGGCCAGATGCAGAGCCGCATCGGTGTTGGGTAAAATCGGGATCCACTTATCGGCATGCACGGATGCGCCGTAATTCAGGTCCGGACAAATATAGATACACTTGATTCCCAGCTCAGAAAACCAATAGCAAAAGCGGCTGGAAGCCTGGCCTGATCTATACCAGACAGTGGTCTCAGGATCGCACCCCCAGTAGAGCAGCATTTTTGTATTCCTGGAGACATCCAAAAAAATATTGCCTTGAGGTGTCATCAATCCGTAGGGGTCCATTCCCCACATATGCTTGGCTCCCCAATACCAGCCTTCCCAGCTGTCGGGGTTGCGCATTTGCTTGGTAAAGCCTCCCACCAGAGACATCAGGCGATTGGGACAGTAATGTGCAGCATGCACCACTTTGGTTTCACCGTGGTCATCACTCTGGACAAGTACCGCAGAGGGTCCATATTTGGCCTTTACTCTGGTGATTTCGGCAGCGATGATATCGGTGGCTTCATCCCAGGAGATTCGCTTGTACTTGCTCTTGCCTCTATTCTGGGGATTACGTTCACCGTTAGGGTCCCAGTCTATCCTCCTTAAGGGATATTTGATCCTGTTCGGAGAATAGACTCGCTTCTTATACGCTATACTGAGAGGAGGAAGCAGAGTGGTATCTCTCGGCTCAAATACTTTGTCCTTAACTTCCATCTTCCAGGGCTGGTATTCCTCCGGCCTGTACTTCCAGTCATAATGCAATGGTCTGATTCTGACTACCTTCCCGTCCTTTACATCAATTGCGGAAATGTTAAAACCACTGCGGTTTCCCAACCAGCTAATTCCTTTAAGGATGGTTTTTTCTTGTCCTGAGTCGGATTTGGTTTCCATTGGAGAGCGAATCATTTCACCTCGAGTTGTCGTCCTATCAATCCTGTCTGCCATAATCTGATTACCCCCCTTCTCGAAAGATAATTTAACTTTGTATTCAACCTCTCCATATCCCGGGTATTTTATTCTAATTGTGTGAACCGGACATTCCTGGCACTTTAAGGTCCCTGCTGTTCAGGATTCACACAGTCGATTGTCGCTTAATCCGGGTACTTCGAATAAAGACCTCGCTGAATTTCGGATAGCCTGGTTATACAAAATATCGTAGTTGGGTTAATGCACTGGCAATATGTTTATGTGCCTTATCTGGTTGGTAATCCATATTCCTGTCAGGTAATTGGGCGGAAAGATGGTCGTGTTTCCCAAAGCACTGCTTGGTAGCTGTTAATGATCCGGCTATAAAAATACTTTCTATCGAATTCGATATAAGATTATTATAGCATAGCCTGTCAATAGATATTCCCCGACCAAAGCAGACCAGGGTCATTTCATTTAGAGAATCGAGAAGCCCGGTTGAGCCCCGGACGAGCAAACCCCGGTCACCTCGCCTCCTTGCGGAGTTCGCGGGCGACCCGGACGAGGTTTGAAATGAAAAAACCCTGAAAGCAGGCTCTGCTATTTATCTTGTGAAGTAGCTAAGTTAATCCCCAAAGACAGTAAGTTTGAAAGCTAATTATCAGAGTAGCAGTCTTAAAATCGGGGTCACCGCATTCTTGACAGCGTATGCTATAATAAAATATATCTAATTCGATATACGATTGAGAACTCGGTAGAAAGCTGGATTCCATTCTACCGAAAGAGTTATACCTGGTTTTGAAGAGCAGGCGTTAATAGCAGATTGATAAATAACCCGAATTAAAACCTGGATGTACAGTATCAGAGGCATTTGTTAGTTTACACCCCTTTTACACCACATTGATAAACAGGATTTTAGTTCTTTAACAAAATAATAAGCCGGTAATCATAAGATTAACTAATTCTCATCCAGCTTATATAGAACTGAACTATTATCAATACTTAATTCAAGCCCTGATCGATACACTGCCAGCCCAGTTCCAATCAATTCTTCGATAACCACGCTCCGGGACACTTGGTTTCCTGAACACGGCCTTTCCCCGAATATGTTTCAAGCTCATAAACCAGCTCATACTCAGGTATTCATCTCCCCAGCTTGCCATCATAGCTTTCCGCAAATTTACCTTCCATTGGTTTGTCCTGATGGACGAAATTTTACCCGGGTGATTCTCAACCTTAATAGCATCTAATCAAATATCATATTAAATATCGAATCAAATACGGAAAGGAGGAAGATGGAAAAATGAAAAAGGTAGTCATATTCTCAATCGTTATTCTGCTAATTGGGGCCATTATTTTCAGCGGCTGTGCCCAACCAGCACCCGCGCCCGCACCTGCGCCCGCGCCGGCGCCCGCACCAGTTCAGGCTACAACCCCTGCAGCACCCGCGCCCACCACAGCGCCCGCATCGAAATATGAGTGGCCGAAAAGTTTACAGGTACTTGCCTGCGGAATAGGGGGCTCTATTTATACTACGGCCGCGGGCTGGACTCCGGTATTGGAACGGGGGACCGGGATGAAGGTGAGACTAGTCCCTGAAGACAGTATGGCAGCCAAGGCAAGATGGCTGAAGGCATCTGCCGGTGACTACATGATTATGCCCGTGGCACGGGATGACTTCACTACCGAAGTTACCCCGGCCAAATACCAGGAAGCAACCAGGGAAGGAGGCCCTTTCGATGCCAGAGCTGTATACATCCACGCGATAATGAATTTCGGTTTTGCTGTCAGAGGTAATTCCGGAATAAAAACCATTTTTGATATAAAACCGGGAATGAAAATGGCCGATTTTCCTCCCATACCACTGCTGGGAGCGGGTACCCACGCTCTGGTAAATGCTCTGGGGATTGATGAAAAAGATATGACCTGGGTACCTCTGAGCAGCACATCTGATTTGTACAAAGCCTCAGCTGAAGGTAAAGCTGATGTTTCTTATGTCAATCCTGTCGCTGCGGCAGCCTTCGAAGGGGAGTCAATTGCGGCCGCACCTGGTGGAATCGTCTTTCTGGACTTGACACCCGTTAAGGAAGACCCCGAGATGCTCCGGAAGTTCCAGGAGAAAAGGCCCCTCGCCGCCATTGCCCCGTGTAAAGCCGGAGTTAAATCAGCTATCGGTGTGCCAATGGTTTCGTCCTATCACTACATTTTTACCCATGCCGAAGCTGATGCAGAATTTATCTACCAGTTTATTAAGTGGATGGCCGAAAACAACGATCTCTACAGGGACAAAGCAGACCAGGGCGCCGCCATGACCTTAGAGAACTTTGTCGAAAGTTTAGAGACTACCTGGTCACCGGCCCATGACGGTGTCATCAGATACCTGAAGGAAAAGGGATTATGGAATGCGGAGTTACAAAAGCGCCAGGATTTCCTGGTGGATGTACAGCAACAGTATATTGACGCTTACGCAGCGGCCATTAAACTGGCTGACGAAAAGAAGATTACTATCAAACATGATAATCCCGAGTGGGTAGAATTGTGGGAGAACTACCAGAAAGAGCACAATCTTCCTCCTCTTGGTGTAGAGCCTGAATAAGGCCGGTTGAACATAGTCAAACACGCGCCGCGCCGGGAGAAGTAATACCCGGGATGTCTCGCGGTTTGGCAGGAATGAAGAAAGAGCAGTTACCAGCATCGCCCGTTTCATACCGCAAGCGATGCTGGTAACCATACGACGACTCCAGCGTCGGTTCAAATTGCCCGGGCAAGGTGTTGGGTGATGCACTTTTAATAGCTTTGCTGAGTTGAGCAAAACGTTCACAATACCCTGTTGGCTGAAAGAATAAATTATAAAGGGTAAAGAATATGGATCAATATAGCCCAAAAGCGCTTCAAATACCTGAAGTGCAGGTTGAAATAACCAGGTATGACCGTTTATCCCAACCGGCAAAAATAATTTGCCTTCTATTTTTTATCGTTACACTGGCGCTGGTGGTTTTTTACGTTTTTTCTTTCTCTTTCCGCGGGCAGGTTTTACTCAATAATGCCTATTACTACCTTCTGATAGCCCTTATTCTGCCGACCGCATTTTTCATATTACCGGCCTACAAGAAAGCCGGGAGACTGCCCTGGTATGATATCGTTGCCGCCGTTTTGTCGCTGGGAATTCCCCTGTACTATTTCATGAACGCCAATGATATAACTTTTGCCGGATGGGTGCCGCCGACCTCTCTACAATTTGCCCTGGCCCTGATTACCTTCCTGTTAGTCCTGGAAGTAGGCAGAAGGTCCGGTGGTACTATCTATCTCATAGTGGCTATCATTTTTGCCCTCTATCCCCTTTATGCCTATTACATGCCCGGTATATTGTGGGGCATTAAATTCTCTTTTACAGATGTCATCGCTCAAGGCATCTACAGCGGTACCGGTTTGATCGGAATTCCCATGCGGACAATGGGAGAAATCCTCATCGGCTTTCTCCTTTTTGCCGGGGTACTGATAGCCTCTGGGGCAGGAGATTTCTTCCTCAAAATTTCCATGACGCTGCTGGGGCGATACAGAGGTGGGCCGGCCAAGGTGGCAGTGGTAGCCAGCGGCTTCTTTGGCAGCCTCAGCGGAAGTGTTATCTCAAATGTCGCCGCCACCGGCTCGGTCACTATCCCGACCATGAAACGGATAGGCTATCCTCCCCAGTACGCTGGAGCGATAGAGGCTTGCGCCTCAACCGGTGGCACACTGATGCCGCCGGTAATGGGTGCAGTGGCTTTTGTCATGTGCATGATGATAGGGGTAGACTATTCCGTGGTCATCATCGCTGCCACTCTCCCGGCACTCCTCTACTACTTCGGGCTGCTGATGCAGGTTGATTTTTATGCGGCCAGGGTCGGATTGAAGGGTCTTCCGCCGGAGGAACTGCCGTCCCTGAAACAAACGCTTTTGGATGGCTGGCCGTTTATTGCCGTCCTTGTTTTCCTACTCTGGGGACTTCTCTATATGAGATGGGAAACCCTGGCGCCGTTTTATGCTTCGGGACTGATGATTGTTCTTTCTTTTACTAACAGAAAAACCATGATGACGCCCAGGAGGCTCATCGGCACGTTTACAACAGTAGGAAGACTGGTAACGCAAACTACAGCCCTGCTTCTCCCCATGGGGCTTATTATCTGCGGACTTAATATCAGCGGAGTGGCTCTTTCATTCACAGCCGGACTGGTCAGTGTTGGCGGCGGGAATATCTTCCTGGTCATGCTGGTAGGTGTGATAGCCTGCTATCTGCTGGGAATGGCAGGAATGATTATTCCCGCTTATGTTTTCCTGGCAGTGACTCTGGCTCCAGCCGCTGTCGAAGTAGGTCAGCTGAATGTGCTGGCTATTCATTTGTTTATTATGTATTACTCCATGCTGGCGACCATCACCCCGCCGGTTGCTCTCGGTTCTTTCATGGGCGCCACTATTGCTGGAGCCAGTCCCATGAAGACGTCCTTACTATCAATGAGGCTCGGTATAGTGATATATATCATTCCTTTCTTTTTTGTCTTTAATCCGGCACTGATTCTGCAGGGCAGCGGTTTCTTAGATACTCTGTATAACCTTGTCCAGTGCGTGTTGGGGATATTACTGATTTCAGGTGCGGTAGAAGGGTA
>CAZIQW010000097.1:0-8075 GCA_964541585.1 uncultured Dehalococcoidales bacterium
CCCCCCCACCCTACCCTACACTCTTTCCCTACACGACGCTCTTCCGATCTGTCATATAATACTACAAGCTTGGTTTGGGGTCAATACACGAATAAGTATTTTGAACAATTGGTATTGTAGAAATTAACTTCATTTATAAGCGATTTAAGCTGGTTATTTATCCGGCAGAATTACCATATTATAGCAAATTTCACTTTTAAAAGCTAAAGGTGTATCATAGAATCAATCTTGGCGGGTGAAACGGGAGTAGACAGGGTATTTCAAAAATTTCGAAAGGAGCTTGCAACGTAATGGAAAAAGGCAAAAGGAAGGTAGTCCGTACTACAGCCTGGTCACCTGGCTGTGGTTCCCACGGCGGCTGTGGCTTTAAGCTCGAAATTCAGAACGGTCAGCTTGTGAAAGTCGAGGGTGATGAGTGTCATCCCTGGAATCAGGGCAGGGTCTGTCCTAAAGGTCTGGCTCTTACCCAGTATGTTCATCACCCGGACCGTGTCCGTCATCCCTTAAAAAGAGTTGGAGAGAGGGGAGAGGGCAAGTGGCAGCAGATTACCTGGGAAGAGGCGTTTGATATTTGTGAGAAGCGTCTTAAGGAAATTCGTGAAAAATATGGGGCCGAATCGGTACTGTTTGCACAGGGTACCGGACGGGATATCGGGGGGCCGATTACTTATCTTTGCTATGCTTATGGCAGCCCGAACTGGGTGCAAATAGGCCTGGCCGGACACTCCTGCTACACCCCCAGGCTGGGAGCGATGTTTGTTACCAATGGTGATTATACCATGGCGGACTGTTCTCAGTTTTTAGAGAAAAGGTATAAAGACCCCCGGTGGGTTAGGCCGAATGTGATTATCAACTGGGCGCAAAATCCCATTAACGGCTGTTTCGATGGCTTCTACGGCCACTGGATTGTGGACTGCCTGAAACGGGGTTCAAAACTGGTTGTCATCGACCCTCGCGTGACCTGGCTGGCTAGCCGCGCTGAGATTCATCTCCAAAACCGGCCTGGGACGGATGGCGCTATAGCCCTGGGGATGTTGAATGTTATCATCAGTGAAGGTCTTTATGATCAGGAATTTGTCGATAAATGGTGTTACGGGTTTGATGAGCTAAAAGAAAGAGTGCAGCAGTATCCGCCGGAAAAAATGGCGGAAATCGCCTGGGTTAAGCCCGAGGATTTAATTCGCGCTGCCCGGCTGTATGCTCAGAGTAAACCTTCGGCGATTCACTGGGGAGTACCGATAGACGGCAATCCTCAGGGAACGGTAGTCGCTCAGGCTATCGCCCAGCTCTGGTCGATTACCGGCAATGTGGATATTCCCGGCGGTAATGTTATTGCGAAGCCGGCTTATGGAGTTACTACCTACCCCTTCAGTTCTCACGAAATGCTGGAACTCTACGGTGAGGACCTGGTTAAGAGACTCAATGAAAAAAGAATCGGCTGCGACCGTTATCCGATGATTAAAGGTTTTCGGGGCTGGGCCCAGCCGGATGTCTTGATTGAACAACTGGAAACCGATAAACCCTATAAGATTCACGGAGCCTGGATTCAGACATCCAATCCTGTTGGCGGGCAGGCAGGAGATCCCAGGAGGCACCTGGAAGCCCTGAAGAAACTGGATTTCATTGTAGTGGTAGATACCTTCCACAACCCCACCAGTGTGGCTCTGGCAGATATCTTTTTGCCCGCTGCGGCCCTTTCTGAGAAGGAAAGCTTCCGTAACTGGTGGTGGCCTTTGACCAACATGGTGAAAGCCGTCGATTCCGGCGATACCAAATCAGACTGGGAAATCAATCTGGAGATGGCCAAACGGGTGAGTGAAAGACCTGTTCCGTACAAGACAGTCAAAGATTTGATTAATGATAGACTTAAACCAGCCGGGATTACTTATGATGAACTGGCAGCGCGAGGCAGCTGGATAGCTCCTGCAGAAGGCCCCAGCGTTCCTTACCGCCGTTATGAGAAAGGTCTCCTCAGGGCGGATGGTAAACCTGGCTTTAACACTCCTACCGGTAAAGTAGAGCTGTATGCTACCCGCTATAAGGACTGGGGATTGGACCCCCTGCCTTATTTTGAAGAACCGCCGGAAGGGCCTGATTCTACTCCGGAGCTCTGGAAAAAATATCCTTTGATTTTTGCCAGCGGTCGCCGGGTGCCGGTCTTCTTCCATGCCGAACACCGTATGATACCCTGGCTGCGGGAAATCGTACCTGACCCGGTTATTGAGGTTAATCCGCAGACAGCTAAAGAGCTGGGTATCGTGGATGGAGAATGGGTCTATGCGGAAAATAATCATGGCAGAGCCAAATTCAAGACGCAAATAACGCCGACCGCCCATCCCAAAATCGTCTCTGTGGGTCATGGCTGGTGGATACCTGAGGCGAAACCTGAGGCCCCTGGCCTGTTTGATAACTGGGAGCATAACTGCAACCAGCTGGTCCCGATGGGCACTCAGAGCCGCTCCGGATTTGGGGGTGGAGCTTATAAGACCTGTATTTGCCGGATTACCAAAATATAAAGAATAAGGAAGGAAAAAGATGCCAAGAAAGGGTTTAATGATAGATTACGAGTATTGCACCGGTTGTCATTCCTGTGAGGTAGCCTGCAAACAGGAGCATGGCTATCCGGTGGGTAAGGGTGGAATTCATCTGAACGAGATTATGACCACCTTACCGGACGGAAGACTGCGTATCGATTACGTTCCTTTCACTACTGCCTATTGCGACCTGTGTGCTACCCGGACCAGAAAGGGTGAACTGCCGGCCTGTGTCAAGCATTGCCAGGCATCTGTCATGTATTACGGCACGGTAGCTGAACTGGCCAAAATCATGGAAAAGAAACCTCATACTGTCCTGTTTACCCCGAAGTAAGGTAATTTATAATCCGATGCGAGGTTGGTTCAAAGCTCAAATTTTTTACAGCAAAACCACAGCTCAAGATTAGAGTGGCAGGTTGTAAGTATTAAGTAATCAGCTGCTGGCCGCTCCTCGATATTTAAGCTTGTGACCTGTTATGTTAAACACCTTTCATTTTCATCTGTGGTTGTGAGATTTGAGCTTTTCAATCTGGAAGTATTTGATAAATACGATTTGCCGTGATATTATAATTCATCATAATACTGCTTCATCGCCTCCTGCATTGCTTCAACCGATATTTTATTTTTGGAGTAGAGTAATAAAATATGCCTAAAATATATTTCTTGGACGTAACGAATCGTGATGGTGTGCAAACTGCCAAGCTGGGTCTATCTAAGCTTGAGAAGACCCTCATTAACATTTATTTAAATGAAATGGGAATATTTCAGTCCGAATTCGGTTTTCCCACCACTCACCATGAGTTGCTTTACCTGCAAGCCAATCTGGAACTGGCTAAAATGGGAGTTATTAAACCCATGCGCCTTGAGGGCTGGATTCGGGCTATCGTTCCGGATGTAGAGCTTACTTACAAAATGGTGCCGGATATCAAGCATCTTAATTTGTCCATATCAACTTCGGATCAAATGATTAATGCCAAATTTAAAGGCAGGATATTGAAGGAAGAAGTTATTCAACAGATGGTAGATGCTGTAGATGCAGCGAAAAAATATGGCTGCGAGAGTGTTGGGGTGAATGCTGAGGATGCATCGAGGACTGATTTACGCTTTTTGATCAAGTTCGCACAGGCGGCAAAGGCCCACGGTGCGGACAGGCTCCGATACTGTGATACCCTGGGATATGATAATCCCTTCACCATTTATGACTCTTGCAAAAGGCTGGCGGAAGCAGTTGAAATGCCTATCGAAGTACATTGCCACGGAGACCTGGGTATGGCCGTAGCTAATTCGATGGCTGGGGCAAAAGGTGCTCTGGATGGCGGTCAGGATGCCTATATTAATACTACCATCAATGGTATTGGGGAGAGGGCCGGCAATGCCGATCTGGTAGCCACCATTCTGGCAGTCAAGAAGTCAAAGGGTTTCGCCAGAAGGTACGAAATTGGCGATAATATTGATCTTACCAAAGCTAATAAAATAACCAGATTTGCCAGCTATGCTTTTGGCGTGCCGATACCCATTAACCAGCCGGGAGTAGGTGCGAACGCCTTTGCCCATGCTTCTGGTATTCATGCGGACGGTGTTCTGAAGGACCCGCATAACTATGAGTTGTATGGGTACCGGGAATTAGGTAGGGGTGAACCTGAACTTTTGGAAACCGGTCGAGAAATTTGCTCTGGTCAATATGGAGGTATCTCCGGCTTCAGGCATATTATGCATCGAATGAAAGAGCCTGTTCATTTTGAATCGAAGGAGCAAGCCAGTGAAGTTCTGGAGCTTGTCAGGTATGCAAACGTGGAATCCCATAAACCCTTGGTAGAGGATGAACTGAGGTTTATTGCTCTTTATCCTCAGATAGCCAAAAAGCTTCTGACTCTTAATCCACTGGAGTAGTTACTCGATAAAAATTGAGTAGTTGGTCAGGTTAGCGGACTCTTCGTCGACATCCGCTACGATAACTATCGTATATACGCCTTTTCCGGTATTCAGAGCGTAACTGATATCCGCCTGGATATGAAATTGACCGGACTCATTGGTGCTCCAGATATCAGCTTGAATGGCTTCCGGGGGCAGATTCCTGTAGAACTGACCTGCTGGGGCTGGCGGGATAACGTAAGCCACCCTCTCGCCCAGGGTGTATTGATGGTAATTGCCATAAACAAGCTGGCTGGCCTCAAGAGGTTCCGGTAATTCATCATAGCAGATGGTAATATTATTTATTCTCCCTAGGAAAATCTTGCCGCTCAGGGAGAGCGTGTTATCCAGTAATGTGGGTGGCAGGATATATTCTACATAGTCTCCTTCAAATTGCTGGACCAGAGCCAGTCTTTTATCATCGTAAACCAGACCGATATTTACCTTTTTATGAAGCTTATTGATAATAGCATCCCGGTGCCCCCAGTTGGATTTAGCATCATCGTACATCATGGAATGTTCGAGACTTTGAATAATCTCTTGGGGATCAATGTTTTCATAACGCTCAGGGTTGTCTTCCCGGTTAAACCAGCCGGCGTAAGCGCTGTTCTCCTGTTCATAACCCAGACCCCCTTGCCGGGTGTAGCGCATATACGGTTTTAGCCCGTCCGTGCCCCAGTGGGCCAGAAAATAGTTATCAAACATATCCCGGGCATGTTTTTGTGCTGCGGCATTATAATTTAAGGTCACCGGCTCTACCCCGGCAGACCTTCGATCATTATTGATGAGTTCCAGAACATACTGAAATAACTCCGCCTGTACACCGGAAGGAATATATGGAGCGGGGCCGGGTGTATAGACAGGGCCGGATGGAAAAGCAGGTTCAGCCGGCAAAGGGGGTGGAGAAGAAGGCGGGGGAATCGTCTCATCAGGCGTAATTACCGGTTGGGATACAGAACAGGAAGAAAGGATGGTGGATATCAAGATTATGACCGGCAAAAGCACATAGGTCTTAAAGGGCTGTATTTTTTTTCGAATAGTCAATATCATCTCCCGGGTATTCTTTACTAAAGATAATTACAGTTTCACTGTTGTTTTGTCAAGGAAAAATGATTTGCGCAGCCATATTATAATTGCTTGAACTTTTTCAAAATGAAAACCACAACTACTATCAGTATTGCAGTGAGGACTACCAGGCCGGCGAACATGGCAAACAATTGCCAGGACATTGAATTTGAAGAACCCTGTTCCATCTTGTCCGGTGTTGAAACAATTGCAGGTGTGGTTGCTGGTGTGGCTGTCAGGCATGGCTCGGGGCAGGTTGGAGTCGCTGGAGCAGGAGTAACCTTACTATCTGGTTCTGTATCGGAGTCCGGTGGCGCTTCAGCTATTATGCCGGGCGAAGGCGATAATGTTGGGGTCGGTGAAGTCACCGGTGACGGAGTGACCGGGGGTACAGGGGTCGGTAGTCTGGATGAAGAACCGGATGAGGAAGAAGACGATGAACGCTCCTGTGCGGTGAACAGGTAAACCTCGCTCCATTCACTCATATTATTTCCCTTTATTGCCCTTACCCTCCAGTAATACCGTTCATTATTTTGAAGGTGAGTATTGCATTCCCAGAAGTTAAGGCTGCAGAGCTTATCGAAAATTAGGTCGGAAAAATCATCAACCTGTGATAGCTGCAACTGGTACTGTTCTGCGTTTTCGGAAATAGACCAGCGGAAAACGGGTGTGGTGGAACAGGTGCTATCGAATCTGGGCTCAATTGGCTTGGGGACTTCTGTTGCATTTGTCTCGAAAGACCAGATGCTTGACCAGGGGCTGAAGACCGGTTGATTGGCTCTTACCCTCCAGTAATAGGTGGTATTCAGGTCCAGACCTGGTAATACCACTGTAGTTGAATCGGTTGTGCCTTCACATTTGCCGGGAATACTGGAGAATGTGTCGTTAATGCTTACCTGCCAGCAATAACTGTCCGCCCAATCCAGACTTTCCCAGGAAATGACCACGTTTTTGGGGTCTAATCCGGGGGTTGAGCTGGCAGGGGAAGTCAGGATTACCGGGGAGCTTAAAGTATCAGTATAGGTCAGGAGCTTGGTGCTGGTAGTATCTACTGTCCACAGATTATTGTCTTGCATCCAGAGGTTTTTCAAAACGGTGCCTTCACTCAGGCCGCAGGTGATGGTCTCGAAGGCGATTGAGTTGGATGTTGCTGGATTCAGGAAACGCTTCAATCCACCCTCATTCAGCGCAGTGTTTACTGCCTGTGAATTGATAGCATAAAGGGCTCCTGATTCGGAAGCTACTATTTGTCCGATTTTAGCTCCAACCGGCAAAGTGTTGTCTATGCGCTCCCAATCAATGCTTATCCCTGTTACGAAGCGGTAAATCCCTTCGTTTTCCGCATTGCTGGCAGCATAGATTGTATTATTCTGATTGAAGTTTGAGTCGAAAGCCAGAGTAACATTGCCGGAAAAGGGAAACTTCCCTGTATCCGGGTTCCAGCAGGGTTCAAAGGTTCGGCCTCGGTTGTTGGAACCGAAAATGCCGCCGCAGACATTGCCGACCATGATGGTACCGTCAGTATCATAGTTTGGAGAAAAAACGAGCGAGTTTAAGGCCTGTTCACCGGCTTTGCCGCTATCAACAAATGTTAATTCCTGGGGCGCTGTTTGATAGACAATGCTGTTTTCTCCATTAAAACTGCCGATAAAAAGAATTTCATCTGAAGAGATACCCCAGACGTCCAGGTTGACCTGGCTCAGGGTGGAGGGATCTTCTAAACAGCTTTTTAAGAAACTTTGTCCACCATCTGTAGACTGCCAGATAAACGGATATCCGGTTCGGCCTAATAAGACCCTCTTATTCACGGGATAATGCGGAGAAAGCAGTATCCTGTCTATCCTGTCTTCAGCAATACCGTAATCACAAAAAATTCTTTCCCAATTCTGTCCTCCGCTGGAGCGATACCACAAACTGCTGTAGACGCTGGCGGTGATTAAAAACAGCTCGCTGGTCTGGTTATATTTCGGTGAGACAGCCAGGTCAAGAATAGTCATGAACCGGGTATCGATTAGTCCCGTCTGGTTCCAGGTGACCCCTTTATCCCGGCTGATTGAAAAGGCGCTTTCTTCGCCGACGGTAACTGCATAGGCTGTGCCGCTGGCGGCAAAATCAGGAGCCATTAACACGAACGTTTCAGAGTCTCCGGTCGGGGGTTTATCCGCGGATGACCACGTGTCTCCGGCATCATTGCTAAAGTATATCTGAGCAGAATCAGCAGCTCCCGCCAGAATTATGGCTTCATCCGCATTCCCGCTAACCGCTAGGCTGTTAATATCGACATTGCCTGTTCCATTTACATTCAAACCGGTGATATCGGAGTCTGCCGGGGATTCTCTGCCGTCCAGACGATAAACATCGCCCCCACCACTGCCGGTATTTAATGCAATGAACAGCGTAAATTTTCCCGGGGCCATGTTCGGGTTAAAATCTGCGGGGAAGGCGATGGTAGCGGATTCAGGTATTGAACCGGAAATTCTGGCATCTCCTGCACCCTCTCCCCACGGAGTATCTAGATCGGAAGAGCGTCGTGTAGGGAAAGAGTGTAGGAGAGGGTGGTGGTGG
>CAZIQW010000098.1:0-3297 GCA_964541585.1 uncultured Dehalococcoidales bacterium
GATCCGGATAAAGAATGGATTGTAGAACCCGAGACGTTCGCCTCCAAAGGTAAGAATACCCCGCTGGCTGGAGCTACACTAAAAGGTAAGATTATTGCCACCATTTATCGAGGGAAGATAGTATATGGTGATGATAATATGCAAGTTTAAAAATACAGAATTAAAAGCGATATAGTTTGAGGATTGGAGCTTGAAGCTCATAACTTCCAGTTGCTTGAATAATTTTTACTTGTAATATTTCTTTTTGTATTTTAAATTTTTAACTTTGACCATGGAAAGGTTGGTAATTTGATGACTAGGCGTGCAATCCTGGCTCTGGAGGATGGATCGGTTTATGAGGGTTACTCTTTCGGAGCGGAAACCGATTCCCATGGAGAAGTTGTTTTTAACACCAGCATGACCGGTTACCAGGAGATACTCACCGATCCCTCCTACTCCGGACAGATAGTTCTTCCTACTTACCCGCTCATTGGCAATTACGGTATAAATGACCTGGATACGGAATCCCGGCGAATCCGGGTGAGCGGATTTGCCGTACGTGAACAATGTATTAAACCCAGTCATTATCTCAGCAACCAGACCCTCCATGAATATCTGAGCGAATGCAACATCCCGGCTATTTGGGGTCTGGATACACGCGCCGTTACTCGCAAGCTCCGCAGCTGTGGTGTAATGATGGGATACCTCACCACCACCAGAACTCCCGGTGAAGCACTGGTGGCCTTAAAACAATTGCCGGATTACAGTTCCATCGATTTCGTCAAAGATGTTACTGCCGATTCCCTTTACTCATGGCCTCCTCCCTGCGAACAATGTCATTACAGATTTAGTTGCCAGGACAATAAGATTGACTCCTTCGTTTACCCATGCGGACGCCGCTCTCTCAAGGACAATTCTGAGTTCTTATATAAAATCGTGGTATTCGATTGCGGTCTAAAGTATAATATTCTGCGCCTGCTCTGCCTTCACGGCTGTTCGGTAACGGTAGTTCCCTGTACCACCTCCGCCCCGGAGATTCTTCAAATGAATCCGGACGGGATACTCCTCTCTCCCGGTCCCGGCAACCCTGAAATTCTGGACTATGCCGTCGATACGGTTCGCGGACTGGCCGGCAAGAAACCGATAATGGGTATCTGTATGGGCAATCAACTCGTTGCTCGCGCTTTTGGCGGCAAGACTTTCAAACTGAAATTCGGACACCGGGGCGGGAATCATCCGGTGAAAGAGCTCAAGACTGGAAGCGTTCACATTACCGCTCAAAATCACGGCTATGCCGTGGATACCGATTATTTACCGAAGGAACTGGAAATAACTCACATTAATCTGAATGACGGCACGGTAGAGGGATTGCGTCACAAATATCTGCCCATTTTTGCCATTCAGTATCATGCTGAAGATTCGCCCGGCCCTATGGACAGTCGCTACCTCTTCGACCAATTCCTGGAGATGGTGAAGGATGGGAAAAATGACAGATAAACCATCTAAAGTCTTAATTATCGGGTCCGGGCCGATAATCATCGGGCAAGTGGCGGAGTTCGACTATGCCGGAACACAGGCCTGTAAAGCTATGCGTGAAGAAGGCGTTACCTCGGTACTGGTGAACTCTAATCCGGCAACTATTATGACTGATGAGGATGTAGCCGACATAGTCTATATCGAACCGTTGACTCTGGACTCAGTTACCCGTGTTATCGAGCGTGAACGCCCGGATGGTATACTTCCTACTCTCGGCGGTCAAACCGGCCTTAATCTGGCAGTTGAACTGGCAGATGCCGGAGTACTGGAGAAATTCAATGTAAGAGTACTGGGAACACCGATTGATACTATCCGCAAAGCCTCCGAGCGTGAGCTGTTCAAGAACCTGCTGAAAAGTATAGGAGAACCGGTACTGGAAAGCGCCATTGCCAATACACTGGATGAAGCCCGTGAAGCCGCCTCCCATATCGGTCTCCCCCTGATAATTCGCCCCTCCTATACTCTGGGTGGTACGGGCGGCGGAATCGCCGGTACCTGGGAGGAGATGGAGGAAATCTGCAATCGAGGGTTGGACGCCAGCTTTATCCACCAGGTACTGATAGAAAAGTCTGTTGCGGGCTGGAAAGAACTGGAATATGAAGTCATGCGCGATGCAGACGATAACTGTATTACTGTCTGCAATATGGAGAACCTGGACCCAATGGGCGTGCATACCGGAGATAGTATTGTTGTAGCCCCCAGTCAGACATTAACCAATAAAGAGTACCAGATGCTGCGCTCCTCAAGTCTCAATATAATCCGTTCTCTGGGTATCGAAGGAGGCTGCAACGTACAGTATGCTTTGCATCCCAACCCTCCGAATAGAGACGGCAAAACTCCGTATTACGTGATTGAAGTTAATCCGCGTGTCAGTCGGAGTTCCGCTCTGGCCAGTAAAGCCACCGGTTATCCCATTGCCCGCGTAGCCGGTAAGATTGCTGTCGGAAAACGTCTGGATGAGATTGCCAATCAGGTAACCGGAAAAACAATCGCAGCTTTCGAACCTGTTCTGGATTACTGCGTGGTAAAAATCCCTCGCTGGCCGTTCGATAAATTCGCTTCAGGGGATCGTGTTATCGGCACACAAATGAAGGCCACCGGTGAAGTAATGGCGATTGACCGCACTTTTGAAGCTGCTTTACAGAAAGCCATTCGCTCTCTTGAGTTCGGTAAACGTACCTTGCTCTGGGAAGACCCCCGATGGGAATTGAGCGATGATATCAACTCGTATTCCCTATACCCAAATGACCTGCGGCTCTGGGCCATACTGGCGGCCCTGCGTCGAGGAATTGACTCCCGGCTTATCGCTGATAGCACCGGATACGATATCTGGTTTATCAATAAGTTTATCAATATCATCAATATGGAGAAGCAGCTGCTCTCCGAACCGCTTACTCCGGAATTGCTCTGGGATGCTAAAAGACTGGGTTTTTCCGATGTCCAGATTGCCACCCTCGCCGACCGTCTCCCCGAGCAGGTCAGAGACCTGAGACATCAGTGGAACATCCGGCCGGTTTATAAAATGGTGGATACCTGCGCTGCCGAATTTGATGCGGCAACACCCTATTTTTACAGTTCTTACGAGCAGGAGAATGAGGCTGAATCCCTGAAAGGAGGCAAGGCGGTCGTAATCGGCAGCGGCCCCATCCGCATCGGACAGGGAATTGAATTTGATTACTGCAGCGTTCACTCTTCTCAGGCTTTAATTCAGTCAGGATATCACAGCATCATGGTCAATTCTAACCCGGAAACGGTATCCACTGACTTCGATACCAGCAGTCG
>CAZIQW010000098.1:3307-8054 GCA_964541585.1 uncultured Dehalococcoidales bacterium
CGATCTAGTCGGCTGTATTTTGAAGCCCTGGATGAGGAAAGCCTGAGGGATATCCTGGAGAATGAGGGCGGCAACTATAACGGGCCGTCACATATACGAACACCCTCGATTGTTCAGTTTGGGGGACAAACAGCTATTAATCTTGCCGCCCCTCTGGCTCGAGCCGGTATGCCCCTTTTAGGCACCAGCGCTGAGAATATTGATCTTTCAGAAGACCGGAGAAGATTTGAGAAGATTCTTAATGAAATGGGAATACCCCAGCCGCCCGGTTCCGGAGTCACTTCTATCGATGAAGCCCTGAATGTGGCCAAAATTATCGGCTACCCCGTGATGGTCCGTCCCAGCTACGTCCTGGGAGGCCGTGCCATGGAGATTGTGCATAATGCCACAGAACTGGTACGGTACATGTCTGCGGCCATTGAATTGGACACCAAACATCCCGTGCTGATAGATAAATACCTTGAAGGCAAGGAGTGTGAGGTAGATGCTGTCTGCGACGGCCAGGATGTACTGATTCCCGGGGTTATGGAACACATCGAACGCGCCGGTGTGCACAGTGGAGATGCGATGTCAGTATATCCCGGAATCAATCTCAGCGAAGCTGAAGTGGATACTATGGTGGATTATGCTGTCCGCATCGGCCTCCGGTTAAAAATTAAGGGTCTGTTCAACATCCAGTATATCGTCATGCAGGGCGATGAAGGCCAATCATCCACTGTTTATATCCTGGAAGTTAATTCACGCGCCAGCCGCACGGTGCCTTTTATTTCCAAGGTAACCGGTGTGCCTATGGTCAAAATAGCCACACAGGTCATGCTGGGCCGCAGCCTTGGGAACCAGGGGTATTTTACCGGTCTCTGGCCGAAACAGAAACTCATTGCCATCAAAGCCCCTGTCTTCTCCATGTCTAAATTGACAGGTGTGGACACCTACCTGGGGCCCGAAATGAAATCAACCGGAGAGGTGATGGGGATTGACTTCACCTTTGAAGCCGCACTTGCCAAATCCCTGATTTCAGCCGGCCTGATGCTGCCCCGTGAAGGCGGTGTTCTTCTCAGTATCGCCGACCGGGACAAACCTGAAGCCCTGCCGATTATCCGGAAAATGGCCCAGATCGGGTATAAGCTTTATGCTACCGAGGGCACAGCTGCTATGATTGAAGCTGCAGGGATGACTGTCAATCTGACTACCAAGAAGCTGGATGAAGGCCATCCTAATGTAGTGGATATCATAATGGATGGGTCGGTTAGCACTGTGATTAATACGATAACTGGAGGGAAAATCCCTCTCCGCGACGGTTTCCAGATCAGGCGAACGGCAGCGGAAAGGCGCATCCCCTGTTTTACCTCACTGGATACAGCCAGAGCAGCAGTTCAGGCTCTCCTGAATGGGCCCCAGAACTACAACATTCAACCGGTACCGGATTACCGGAAAACAGATAATCCCGATAGGAGGGTCTAGCTTGTACCATGAACTGACGCCAGTAATCTCAAACCATGAAGTGATGCCAGGCGTCCACCTGATGTGGGTAGAGTCATCCGATATTCCTTCTGCTGCCGTTCCTGGACAGTTTATCATGATAAGCTGCGATTCCGGTCTTGAACGTTTACTGCGCCGCCCTATCAGTATTCATCAAGTCGGGACCAAATCGATGGCCTTTCTGTTTGCTGTAGCGGGAGCCGGCACAGAATGGCTGGCTGAGAAAAAAGCCGGAGATGAGATTGATTTGCTGGGGCCTATGGGTAACGGCTTCACGATAAGTTCGAAATCCCACAATTTACTTCTGGTGGCGGGGGGAATGGGTATTGCACCCTTATATTTTTTAACGCAAAGCGCCTTGAAAAAAGATATCCGGGTCAAGCTTCTGGTCGGAGCCCGAACCGCCTGTCAGATTTGTCCTGAGACATTGATGCCTGAAGGCTGTGATATTGTCATTACTACCGAGGATGGTACTGCCGGGATGCAGGGAATGGTTACCGCGCTATTGCCTGAATATGCTGATTGGGCTGACCAGGTCTTTGCCTGCGGGCCGCTTCCCCTCTATAAATCCATGGCGAAGCACTACCGGACACAATTCAAAGAAAAGCCGGTGGAAATTTCTCTGGAGGTGAGAATGGGATGCGGTCTGGGTTCCTGTTACGCCTGCACCGTCAAAACCAGGCAGGGCTTAAAGCAGGTGTGTAAAGACGGACCGGTTTTCAATATGAATGACATATTCTGGGATGAGATGCTTTAATACTGAGAATCTGATTCCGCAGCTTGAAATACAGGATTTACATCTGAATTCGGCATTTATGGTTTGTCCGGACAAGGAGGCAAGAAATGGTAATCACAGAAAACATCAGCCTGAGCACGCATGGAAATACAGAAATTATCGATATTACCGAACAGGTAGCACGCAAGGTTTCCGGTTCGGGAATCAACAGCGGAATAGCAACCATCTTTGTAGCCGGATCCACCGCCGGATTGACCACCATAGAATACGAACCAGGACTGGTTGACGATTTTCAGTCGCTGTGGAACCGGATAGTACCTGATAGTATTTATTATGAACATGATAAACGTTGGGGCGACGGTAACGGTCATTCGCATATCCGTGCTTCTCTCCTGGGCTCTTCACTCACCATTCCTTTCACAGGGAAGAGCCTCTCTCTGGGTACCTGGCAACAAATAATTCTGGTAGATTTCGATAACCGCCCCCGCCGGCGCAGTATAGTTTTACAAATAATGGGTGAATGAATATTCGTATAAAGCTTTGACAGTCTTGATAATAGAATCTATAATTAGAGTGTAATAGCGGGTGCAGTAAACGCATTTCTGAATTAGTAAGGAGGGCACAGAATAATGGCGAATGTTGTTGGTAAAAGATATCGCTGTACTAAATGTGGCGCAGAGTTCATCGTCACCAAAGGCGGTAACGGGACTGTCGAGTGCTGCGGTCAGCCCATGGAACTCAAAAAATAAGAGGGTAAATTTATTAAGGAGGCGAGTTTACAGTGGCTAATCAATTAGGTAAGAGATATCGCTGTGCTAAGTGTGGCACTGAAGTTTTATGTACTAAAGCAGGCACCGGAGAAGTTCTTTGCTGCGGTGAGCCCATGAAAACCCAGGAAGCTAAGCCTATCCCATCATCAGATTAAATTAAAAATTCAGATAAAAATAAGTAAGGGCACGGCATACCGTGCCCGATACTTGTTATGTTAACTTCGGAAATCTTTCGAGAATACTATCTCTGCTGCCGCTACCTCTATTGTCTTTAAGGTGTAATTTACAGCTATAGGCTACTTTCCCTGGAGCAAGCAGAAAAACTCATTACGAGTTTCCTTGCGGCTGCGAAATATGCCCCTGAGGGCAGAGGTCACCAGGGCACTGCCGGGTTTCTTTATACCTCGCATAATCATACAGAGATGTTCAGCCTGTACCACTACAGCCACCCCATCGGGTTTAATCGCTTCTACAATCGTATCGGCGATAGATGAAGTCAACCTTTCCTGAAGCTGGGGACGTTTGGCGATAACCTCTACAACACGCGCCAGCTTGCTGGCTCCCACTACTCTCCCATCTTTGTTGGGAACATAACCCACGTGTGCAGTCCCGTAGAACGGCAAGAGATGATGTTCGCAGGTGGAATAAAATGGTATATCCCGGACAATTACCATTTCGCGGTGTCCTTCCTCAAAACCCACTTTTAATTCCTTTTTGGGGTCCTCACCGATTCCCGCAAAAATTTCTGAGTACATCTCGGCCACGCGGCGTGGAGTTCCTTCAAGTCCCTCTCGTTCAGGGTCTTCGCCGATAGCTTCGATTATCATCGTGACAGCCGCCTTGATTTTCGCTTCGTCTATCATACCTTCTCCTTTATCACCACCCCAGGGCTTTCTCTATATCTGCCAGATCAGATGACACCTCTATAATCGAAGGCGGATTCTTCAAAACAATTTCGGTATCTTTCAGACCGTTACCGGTTATTACACATACAATACGTTTCCCTGCAAAGCTTATGCCCTGACTGGTAAGCTTAATTAAACCGGCTAATGGAGCCGCTGAAGCCGGTTCGCCAAAAATCCCGCCCTTGGCCGCCAGCAATCTCTGCGCCGCCAGAATTTCTTCATCACTGACCATGCCTATCATTCCGCCAGACTCATCTCTGGCTGCAGTAGCTTTGGTCCAGGAAGCCGGATTGCCGATGCGAATGGCGGTAGCTACGGTCTCCGGTTGTTCCACCGGATAGCCCCGTACAATCGGAGCCGCTCCCTCCGCCTGGAAACCCATCATTTTGGGCAAGATTTTGGACTTACCCAGCTTTTGATATTCTACAAAACCCTTCCAGTACGCAGTAATATTTCCCGCATTCCCTACCGGAATGAATAAATAATCAGGAGCATCACCCAGCTGATCGATAATCTCGAAAGAGGAGGTCTTCTGCCCCTCTATACGAAAGGGGTTGATTGAGTTTACCAGAGCCACCGGATGTTTTCCGGTTAAAACCCGGACCGCCTTCAAGGCCTCATCAAAATTACCATTAATCTGAACAATCCGGGCGCCGAATATAATCGCCTGAGCCAGCTTACCCAGGGCAATCTTCCCTTTGGGAATAATAATTACCGGCGTTAACCCGGTATACGCGGCATAAGCTGCTGCAGAAGCGCTGGTATTACCTGTAGACGCACACATCACAGCCTTGCTGCCGGCTTCTATCGCCTTAGCTATGGCCACCACCATACCTCTGTCTTTAAAGGAACCGGTG
>CAZIQW010000099.1:0-8010 GCA_964541585.1 uncultured Dehalococcoidales bacterium
CTGAGACAGGCTATAAGTTACTGGGCAGGAATGTCGCAATCACAGGAACAAACATAATTATTAAGATGCTCACGATATCAGTGAGAACAAAGGGAATTATTCCGCGATACAGTACCCCCAGTGGCACTTTGATTATTCCCGCCAGACCAAACAGATTGATTCCGAAGGGCGGCGTCACAAAACCTATCTCTACAACTCTTATCATCAGGACGCTGTACCAGAGTAAGTCCAGTCCCAGCATTTCCATGGCCGGATAGAAAATGGGGACCGTCAGAATCAATATGGCATAAATGTCAAAGAACATCCCCATGATGATATAGAATATGATGATGAGAAAGACAAGCAACATGTTTGGTAAAGGCAAGCCGGATAAAAACTCGCCAAACTCGAAGGGGATGCGGGAAACCGCCAGGAATGAGTTGAAGATAAAAGCTCCCACCACCATGACGATTATCATGGCAGCCATTTTCGATGTTTCCATCAAGCATACCCAGATAGTCCCCCCGTTCATCTGTCTCTTTACCAGAGCGATAACCAGCGCGCCGAAAGCTCCAATGCCCGCTGCCTCAGTTGTGGTAAATATACCGCCGTAGATACCGCCCATCATCAATAAGAAAAGGAGGATTATCGGCCACGTTAAGTGGATCGCAACCACTTTTTCCTTCCAGACAGTTTTGACGGCGCCCGGGGCCAGGCCGGGATTAACTCTGCACATAATCCATATCGCAAGGCCGTAGAGCGTCATCACCAAGATGCCGGGAAATATACCGGCCATGAAAAGCTTACCGATAGACATGTCTGCCAGGATGCCGATAAGGATGAATCCCATGCTCGGCGGAATCAATATGCCCAGGGTACCGCCGCAACATATCACGCCGCTGGATAATCTATCGCTGTATCCCAGATTTTTCATCTCCGGGTATGCCACCCGACCCATAACCACCGCGCCGGCCAGGCTGGAACCGGAAACACAGGCAAAGAGGCCGCAGGCAACCACCGTAGCCATGGCCAGGCCGCCTTTGAATTGTCCCAGCCAGGCACGTGCCGCCTGATAAGCCTCCCGGCCGATACCGCTTTTACTTACAAACTCGCTCATGAGCAGGAACAGCGGTATTACGGCAAAATGATAGCTGTTCATGGTCTCAAACGGGATTATATAAAGGTTGCCGATAGCGCCTTTCCAGCCGGCTATCAGGCCGAAGCCAATAAAACCAACAGCGACCATGGTGAAACCAACCTGGCATCCTATCAACAGCAAAAATACAAGAACAACCGTGCCGATTATACCAATTTCAAGTGGACTCATGGTCTAAACACCTCTTTGACAGATTTCCCAAGCTCTATGAGAAAAATCACCGCGCCCCAGGTGAATCCTATTGCCATACACAGCATCAGAGGCCAGAACGGGATGCCCAGCACGTCCGTTCTATCCCCCAGGGACGCCGCTATGTAGGCCTCAGTCCTTAGATAAGCCTGCCAGGATATCGCCCCGGAGACTGCCAGGCTTATCACAAAAGTAAATACCCATATCAAGCGCTGTAAAATCTTGGGAAACATTTCCATAAAAACGCCTATCCTGATGTGCATCTTGTGGAGCTGGCAATAACCGATTCCCCAGGTACCTCCGATAATCAGCATCAGGCCTATAAGCTCGGTAGCCCCGTCAAGCGGTCTTAAAAAGAAATACCGTCCGCCAACATCGATTACGGTAACCATCATCATGACTCCGAACATAAGTGCTCCCACTCCTGCCATCCACTGACTGATACGCCAGAATACCTGCATAGCACCCGTTGCTTGCTTGACTTGTTCGTGCATAAAACCTCCTTATAAGCTGATACTTTTGATGTCCGTTAGTAATATAGGTCGGTTTAAAGTGCTGTTCTTAAACGATTAAATGCTAAAGCTTGAATTAAATAACTTATGGTACACTATCATATGCCTTCAGGTCAAATATTATTAATACGGATTTAACCTTTATCTTACCTCGCTAAATTCCCCAAATTCGGATGTAATTTCTCGTGGCGCTATTATAACTCTGTCGTCTATCTAATTCAATGTACTTTGGTACATATCTTTGGTTATATGATTCAGGTTTTCAAATCATTGCCTGTGCCTAAAGATACACACCGTGGTACGTTGTCAGTGCTGAATTTTTATATGTACAATAACAGGACAACGTAACCACGCGGAAATCTGGTATTGATACAAGGAGGACACTATGAAGAAGACCCTGATAGCGCTGACAGCGCTGGTAATTGTCAGTGCGTTGATTCTGGCCGCCTGCGGAACGCCCGCGCCGACAACCCCGGCACCCGGAACTACAGCGCCGCCCGCCACATCCCCCGCAACCACTGCACCTTCACCCACTCAACCGGTTCAAGCAAAGACGATTAAATTCTCTTATACCATGCCACAGGGAGCTTCTGTGGGAGCAGGTTTTGAATGGTTTGCTGCCGAGTTCGAAAAACGGACTGAAGGCCGCTACAAGGTGGATACTTACCCGGCTCAGTCGCTGGTCAAGATTGCGGCCGCACTGGACGCGGTAAAAGTGGGAGCAGTCGAATTGGCTTTTACCTCCACGGCTACGTTCACCAGACAATTCCCCTTGAGCCTGATAACCCAGCTTCCTGCGATGGGATTCCCGATGGAGAATGTCGAGCAGTTCCAGGCAGCCACAGCAGCCTTCAAGGAATATATCGCCACGGTTCCCGAGGTGCAGGCCGAATATACGGACTGGGTACTGGTAACCCCTATGGTCCTGGACCCCTATAACCTGGTATCCAAAAGGAAAGAGATAAAGCAGGCTGAAGACTTTAAGGGCCTGAAAGTCGGCGGCTCTGGCCCCAAGATGGAAATTGCCAAGTTTTACGGCGGCGCTCACGTGGCACAAGCCCCTCCGGAGACCTACCTGAACATGGACAAGGGAGTAACGGATGCGGCTTTCATCACCTTTGCCCAGGTTTACGATTATAAGATTCATGAAATCGCCGACTTCTATTCCATGCAGGAATTCGGCTCCGGGGCCGCCATTATCCTGATGAATAAAGAGTTTTATGCCGGAATGTCCGAAGAAGATGTTCAAATCATGGAAGAAACCTGGGCTGAAGCTATTGATGTATCCGCTGAGGGTGTAATGAGCCAGATTGAGAAGGGAAAGCAGTCCATTCTCACTGCCGGTAAGTCAATTTATACCCCCACAGAAACGGAGATGGCAGCCTGGAAAGCAGCCGCCGCCCCTGCGCTGGAGAAATGGAAAGATGATTGCAGGGTCGCCGGTTTATCGGACGACTTGATTAACATGGCTGAGCAGAAATGGCTTGAAATAAGGGATAAATACATCGATTAATTACACCTTTCATTTGTTCCCTCCAGGAAAAACTTCGGCTGTCTATTATGACAGCCGAAGTTTTTTATTAAAGGCCTCTTTAAAAGAACTCCTCAATATGGTTTAATTACATAAATAATCTTTATAATGGGAGTATCGGAAGTGAACAAAACTGCGGAACAGCTATATCAGGAAAGGTTAAAACGGGTAGAGGATGCCATCCAGTTAAAGGTACCGGACAGGGTGCCTGTAGCTATCAGTTTCGGTTACTTTCCCGCGAAATATGCCGGAATAACCTGCCAGGATGCTTTTTACGATCCGGCTAAGTGGAAAGAGGCCGTTAAACAAACGGTAGCCGCCATGGAGCCGGATATCTGCAACCTCACCGGACAGTCATCTGGTGCCGCTTTGGAGGCTCTGGATTTTAAACAGATGGTCTGGCCCGGTCATGGTCTTGCTCCCCAGTACTCTGCTCAATTCGTTGAGGGGGAATATATGAAGGCAGACGAATATGAAGCCTTCTTTGAAGACCCGTCCGATTTTTTAATCCGCACCTATCTACCCAGAGTTAACGGCGCACTGGAAGTTTTTAGAAAACTGCCTCATATGACAGTGCTGCTGTTTGGACCTACTGCGATTCTGGGAATGCCCGATATGGATGAGGCTTTGGCGGCTTTATCTAAAGCCCGGCAGGAAACACTGAAATATAACCAGGAGATGAGTTCCCTGGATGACGAGGTCGCCAAAATGGGTTTCCCTGAATTTACCAAAGCGGCTACCTTCGCGCCCTTTGATATCCTCTCAGACCGTTTGAGAGGCATGCGGGGGTCGATGCTGGACATGTACCGGCAGCCCGATAAAGTTCTTCAAGCCGTCGACAGACTGCTGCCGATTATCTTGCGCAGTGCTGTTAGCCGCGCTAAGGCTACCGGAAATTCGCGGGTATGGATACCTCTTCACCGGGGCGCTGAAGGTTTCATGTCGGCAAAGCAGTTCGAGACTTTCTACTGGCCTACCTTGAAAGCTCTTATTGTGGGTTTGGTTGAAGCAGATTTGACGCCTTGCCCGTTCATCGAAGGTGATTACACCTCGCGCCTGGAATATCTGCGTGAATTGCCTCGAGGAAAGGTCCTGGGGTATTTTGATTCCACGGATATGAAAAAAGCCAAAGAGGTACTGAACGACCATATGTGTATTATGGGCAATGTTCCATCATCTCTGCTGCAAACGGCTGCGCCTCAGGAAGTCAAAGAATATTGCCGGAAGTTAATTGAAGATGTTGGCCGGGGAGGCGGTTTCATTCTTTCTCATCGAAGCTCCATTGAAGAAGCCCAACCTGAAAATGTCAGAGCCATGGTGGAATCCGCCATAGAATTCGGAGTGTATTAAATGGAATCGGCGGAACATCAATGGTAGACCGGGAATTACATCTACCGCTTTCGTTTGTGGCGTTTGAATCGGTTGTTCCGGATTTGTTTCGATTCCCCGGCAATGGAAAATCCGGGGACGAGCTCATCTTTTAAACTTGATATTTTAAAAGCATAGGAGACTGATCATGACTTGTGGAACTAATCGCCTTTTCGACCTTACCGGTAAAGCAGCCATTGTCACCGGGGGAGGCAGCGGCATCGGTCGTGAAATCTGCGATGTCCTGGCAGAATTTGGCGCCGACGTTGCCTGCCTTGATCTTCATAAGGACCGTGCTGAGGAGACCTGTGAAATTATCAAAAAGTACGGACATAAATCACTGGCCTTAGCAGTTGATGTGTCTCATTATGAAGAGGTCTGCGACTCTTTTCAGCAGGTGATAGCGGAGTTCAACAAGCTGGATGTTCTGGTCAACAACGCCGGCATCGGGCCGCCTTCCGTACTGATTGATGAGACAGACTTAAAAGACTGGCACCGGGTTATTGATGTCAACCTTCACGGGGTTTTCTACTGTATGAAAGAAGGTCTCCGCATCATGAGGCAGCAAAAGAGCGGCTCGGTTATCAATGTTGGCTCAATGCTGGGAATATCGGCTGCCGCACCGGAAATACTGGCCCAGTCTCCTTATGTCACCGCCAAGCATGGAGTAATTGGCCTGACCAAACAGGGGGCTGCGGAATACGGACAGTTCAATATCCGGGTGAACTGCGTTGCCCCTGGATTTCATTCCGGAACCAGGATTGCTGAAACGTTAGAGATAAAACCGGATGCAGAAGAAGCCCGTGTCCGCCAGCAGATGATAAGTTCCAGAACTCCTCTGGGACGGGCGGCGGAAGCCAAAGAACTGAAGGGGATTCTGATATATCTGGCCTCAGACAGTTCCGCCTTTACCACCGGAGCTACTATTGTATCGGATGGCGGCTGGACCGTCTGGTAAACTGCAAATTATATTTTAAATTCCAGGGAGACCAGGGTACCTTCACCGGGTTGCGAGAAGAGATGAAAATTTCCATTGAGCAGCCGGGCCCTTTCCTGTAACCCGGTGATTCCCAGTTTTCCCTCAATGGTCAGTTTACCGAGTACCTCCGGCATGTGAAAACCCTTTCCGTTATCGCGTACGGTTATTTTCATATTGTCTGAATTATAGTCCAGGCGAACCACGACATCAGCGGCTTCCGCGTGATTCCTGACATTGTTTAATGACTCCTGGATAAATCGGAAAACATGAACGTCACGCTCGGAGGATAGCGCCTTTCTGGTCCCGTTTATTACCAGATGAGACCGGATACCTTTTTCATCCAGGTCATCCACCAGCCACCTGATTGCCTCAACCAGCCCCACATCGTCCAGAATGCTTGGCCGCAAAGCAACGCTTATCCTTCTCAAGTCTTCGGATACACCCAGAACAGAGTTGTTGTATGAATCTATCTGCTGTATTATTTGAGGAGAAAACCCGCTCCTTTCTTGATTCAACAGGTGCTGCATACTGTCGGTAATGGCAATCAATGTCTGTATTGTACCGTCATGTAATTCTTGCGAGATACGTTTCCGCTCATCCTCCTGAGCTTTTATAACCTGAGACATATATTCTCCTCGCTCTCTCTCCCGCTCAAGATAAGTCATCCTTTCTTTTTGCAGCCACTTAAGGGCCACAATAACCAGCAAGCCCACTATCACAGGGACCGTCAGGAACAACAAATTGCCTAACATATAGGATGAATAAAATGTATAGTAAATGACCTTGGGGATGATAATCGCGATTGATATGGTCCAGACGCTCAGCAGCCCCTTCCAGCCGAAAAATATTGTTGCATAGATTATCGGCAGATAATAGAGGCTGCCGATTATATGCAGTGAAAACTCGGCCAGCTTGAATTTCCAGATAATAAACCATTCATCCTCCAGCGCCGAAAACGAGCTGTAATAGACAAGCGTAATTATTGTCATGAGGAATAGAACAAGCCATAAATGATAATTGCCCAATATTTTAAGGGCTTGTTTGGGATATATCTTGAAGGAATTTCCCTGGAATATAGAACGAGCCTGTTGAAGATTCATAATTTATTTTTCCGGGCTGATGTCTTCCATGGTCAGGAGACCGCTTCTTAATCCTGTTATTACCGCTTCAGTCCTGGAGTTGACATTTAACTTTGCATAGACGCTTGCCAGATACCCTTTAATGGTGCGCAGATTTAAATCCAGTTGCTGGGCTATTTCCTTGTTTTTCAGCCCCTTGGCTGCCAGTTTAAATATTTCTATCTCCCGAAGACTGAGCCTCTCCTCCAGTTCTGGATTTTTCTCTTCTTCCGGGTACCGCAGAGCATGTCTCAGCAGTTTACCCATGATTTTTTCCGACAATATAGAGTCCCCATCCATTATCGAACGCATAGCTCGAACCAGGTTCTCACCCAAAATTGTTTTGGTTAAATATCCGGCAGCCCCTGCCTCGAGAATTTTTAATATATATTCGCTGTCATCGTGCACAGTTAAAACCAGTATCTCTATATCCGGGTTTTGCGCTTTAATCTTTCGAGTTGCTTCCAGCCCGTTTAGTTTAGGCATGGTGATATCCATGATTATTAAATCAGGCTTTAGCTCGGCAGCCATACTGACTGCCTCTTCGCCATCGTTGGCGTCCCCTATTATCTGGATATCGCTTTCATTTTGCAAATGCATTCTCAACGCATCGTGCACCAGCGGATGGTCGTCGGCAATGATTACCCTTATAATGTTTTTTCCGGATATTTCCTGATACTGTTCCAAATCCCCTCTCCATGTCCAGAGTTTATATAATTTACCCCTTATTGTCAAACGCTACAGATTCAATTTACATTCATAAGCATTATATTGTCTTTCCGTTATCTGCATATAGTTCAGTCTGCATTTCAGTGCCCTGTAGCCGGTAACACTTGACATTAGTTTTTATCAACCGATATAATAGTCTTCTATGTAATGATTCCCTTGAATAATTCCCGGATTCAAAATATCCTGCGAATCCGTGTTGTCATTTGAATATTGTAGAAGGTCTATAGATAACCTGATAATAAGTAAAAAGAGGGCTGTATCATTGAGACTAAAGATGCTTTGATTCAGTTGTTCACCCCGTGTGCAAGTATTCCTAATCGACCAGTTTAGCGAATTGTAAAGGTGAATTACCCTGGAATGGATTGAGTATAAAACATAAAGTATGAGAGAGAATTTTACGCAACAAGCGACTGGTGAGATGCCACAGGTCTCTGGCCCAGACTTTCTTG
>CAZIQW010000100.1:0-7992 GCA_964541585.1 uncultured Dehalococcoidales bacterium
GATAACTTGTATTTACTCCCCGGACCAATTTTTAGCATCACGGGTAATTTCGTATATCAGGCCATCCCGTGGCAAGGGCATCCTTAGTGGTGTTTAACAAAGGTCCGATTATTTCTCCAAATACTCCACGGTTTCCGCTTTATTTATATCCTCGCTGAGGAACCGGATTTCTGTTTGCACATACTCCGAGTCCGGAGGCACAGGTGGCTCAGGAGGCTTTTGTCTTTGCCCCCTGCCTACCCATATAGGCATGCTGAGTTGCTCACTATTCAGCGTTATTAATTTCAGCGGTATCAACTTTCCATCTTTCAGGTGATATGGTATCGCTATGGGCGAATCAATGCTGAACGTGGCTTTGCGTGTCTGTTGTGCGTGAACGGAAAACCCTGAAGAGGTGGATTGAACATAAGAAAAACCGATCTTATCCAGCTCAGCGAATAAAATCCGGGGAGTGTAAATTAACCGCATGTTAAATTCGCTGGGGACTCCCTGGGTTTCATCTGATTGCCACTGCAATCTTCGACCTTCATCAAAACCAATGAAATAATGGGTCCAATCGGGTCCATTATTAGTCACGTAGCAAGTAAACCATAATGTATTAATCTTGCCATTTTGGTAGCTGACATCAAGCAAAAACTCATTCAAATAAGCTGTTTGTTCCTGGATGCCGATTACCTTCACCACTTCATCCCACATCTGCACCAGGGATAATTCACTAATATTCTCGGGTATCCTCATCTGGGCATCGTTCCGATTGCATCCCGGCAGCAGCGTCATCATAAGGGCTGCCGCCAGACACAAGGTTATAGCTACGATAATAATTCGTCTTTTTCTCACTATTGCTCCAAATGTTTAATCGATGTTTTTAACCATTTGATACTTATTTCTCCAAATACTCCACTGTTTCCGCCTTATTTATATCCTCAGTGAGGAACCAGATTTGGGAGGCCCTTTCGCCCGGCGGAACTGGGCCGGCAACGGTAGTGGCTTGCGCCACTGTCCGTCCATCTTCGGTAACTATAGTGTCGGGCGGAGACAATTGAAAAACCCCTATGGTACACCAGGGTGTCCTGCTATGAAAGATTATCTTATCAAGCGGTTTAAGAGTGCCATCTTCCAGATAAAAAATATCAGAATATTCATAGCTGTAACCGACATCACCGGACATGAAATCCACCTGAAGCGATAAACCGGCATCTCCTGGTTTCAGTGAAGATAGACCCAGGCTATCAATTTCTGTAAATACTTTTAGAGGATGCCGCGTTATGGGCACCGACTTGCTTTCGTAAGCATGCCAGTCCAGCTCTCCCCTGGAGTTTTTCCCCACAAAATATACTTGCGGATTGCCTTTCTGGTTCCTGCCGTGAAAGATGAAGGATAGCGATAATGCTTTCCCGTCCTCATCGGTATGAAGCATAAGTGATTCTAGCTCTGCGGAATCCTTTTGAATTCCCGTGGCTTCTGCTACCATATTCCACATCTGGACCAGCGACAATTCATTAAGCTCCTGCGCAATTACCGGTTTTTCTTTTGCACATCCAGGTAGAACAGCTATCATCAATATGGCAATTAAGCATAAAGTTATTGCTATAGTCATTGAAAGAAAAGATTTTCTCACTATTATCCTCACTTTATGATTTTACCCCAATAGCCATTATCCGCATCCCCATCCTCAGTATCCACAGCCTCCACCAGCTTACAGAACTCATCCTGGCGCAGCACTCCTTTGTGTCCCAAATATCTAATGAGCGAAGCCAGATATAATCTTAGCTCCCCATTCTCCCTTTCGAGTTGAGCCACCCGGCCCTTGAGCGTAGTATCCCCGGCTCTAGCACCAGCAGCCAGTTGCTGCCGCAGCTCTTCGATCTCCCTTTTCTGGTCTTCAATATCCATCTGCTGGCCCAATTTCCCCAGCAGCAACATTTTTCCCCAACCCATATTTCTTTCTCCTTTCAGTAATCTCCTGCTATGATATTTGTTCTTTCGTTAAACCTCTTCCAGATAGCATAGAAAAGACAGATAATCCCTGCCAGGCTAATTAAACCCAGGAATATATTAATCCCGGATATGGCTCCCGCCGCGCTGACATTGGTCAAGCCGCTTTGTATCAGATAGCGTTGTATAACCGGCACGAAGACACTTAAAAAGGTACTTGCCAGCATCAGGCTAGAGCCAATTATCAAAAGGCGTTCTGGTCTGCTACCTCCTCGAATAAATAAGACAATAGATAAGACCAGTGCCACAATCCAGACTGCTAAGCCGGGTGTGGCATTAACCAGACTGGCAAGAAACACGCTCAAATTAATACCAATATCAGATTCCATTTATCCTCCTTATGGCTAAGAGTTCAATACTGAGCCCTGGCAGAGCTCAACTGCCAGCGCCGGGTTAAACCCCTGTCTCAAAGCCCAGAACCGGGCGGCCTTAATCAGCTGGTTGTGTATTCTTGGTATTATTGCCATTTCATTACTTCTCTTTCTCCGCCAGCGGCTAGCATTACTCCTTCGATTCCGGCTTTCTGATTCCCTTTATCCCGGAATAAATCGCTCCGGCACCTATTGCAGTCCAGAGAAGCCACATCAGCCACTTCATAATCAGTGTTGAAAGCGGATGAACAATTTCGGCTTCCCCGGAAAGCAGCGCAGAGCGCAGCGGCTCGGGCTGGTTCAGGTAAGTGAATTCAGCAATGATGCTGTATATGACCCAGCAAATCAACAAAGCCCCTGCGATTATCGGGAACCAGTGGTACAGTTTTCCTTTTATTCCTCTATTGTGCATAAAAAATCCTCCGGGCTTTATTAGCCCGACTGTTATAGCAACCGCAAATCCAAATGTCAGCTGTCCTGGCGAGAATCTTCTCTTCATCCAGAAGGATACCGAAGAATCTGGCGGGGCTGGATCAGGAAATCCCCCTTAATCCCCCTTTGGCAAAGGGGGAAACGAGAGAAGGAACCTTTGGAAAAAGGGGAGACGAGAGAGGAAACCTTATCCAGAGGAAGAAACAAGAGAAGAGGCTTCCTCACCCTGGGATATGTCGATGCGCTCGCACGGCCTCCTTTACATAACACTGCTAAAGGCTTTTTGCCTTCAGGTGGTTATTTATTTCATATTCGCGTATTTTCAATTCCGGCATTTGCACTTCATCATAAGGGATTTGCAGCGTGTCCGCAATATACTGTCTCAGGGCCGACTCGTTGTAGCTCAGACTGCTCAGCGGATTTGCCGGGGGGAAATCCGGTTGTTGAGCCTGCCAGAGCTCAACAACCGCCAGTTCCCGTTCATTGAGCCTGCGCTCGGCGGCCCATATTTTCCAGAAGTGTTTTAGTGCCGGAACCGACCCGGTCATCCCGGCGGCGCCTTTGCCGTCGGCGGCGAAATTAACCTGCGCATAAACGATTCTAACATCATCCTGCGGAATCAATATCACCGAAGTAAAATCCCTTTGATAGAGATTGTACAAATCAAGCGCAGCCTGAATCGCAGTTTGGGCATACTCTTCAAAACCGGCAGCCTCTTGCGAGGTTATATACCAGAGCCCAACGCTGCGGTCGGGGTCTTCGTTGACCAGATTTCCCCCGGCAACCACCAGGTACGGCCTGGCTTGACTCAGGTTGGAGTATTCCTGAAACCGCTCTGTTCCTTTTATCGTCCCGCCGCAGGAAATCGCGCTCATGCCCAGAAGCATAATCAGTAAAACAGGTAATACTTTTAACTTCTTCATGTGAATCTCCTTACAGGCCCAGCGCATAGACAATGCCGCCAATCTGGCGGCTCAATTGATAGACTATGTGAGCATCATGGATGACGGAGGCACACCAGACCTGGCCGGATTCTGTTTCGGTGAGCCTGGTCTCGGTTCCGGTTTTCAGGTCAAAGAGATAGATATTCGCGCCCGGCTCCTGTCCGTTGATAACGACATCGTTACTGGTATTGCCCTGACTGGACCTGGCATCCGTCCAGGCTATGCGGTCGCCGGAAATGGAGGGAATGAAATCGGCATAGCCGCTGCGGGATATTTGAGTTTCCTGTCCGCTCTCCAGGTCGTACAGGAAAACATCGGCTTTCCGGTAGTCTTCCTGCCGCAGCCAGACAACGCGGCTGCCGTCGATAGCGGGATTCCGGTCGTTGGCCAGGGAGGTAGTAATCCGGTTTTCCTGATCGGTCGACAGGTCGTAAACGTAGATTTCATTGTTATAGCCGGGGTCGTTTTCGGGATGGCTGGTGATACCTGCATCGGCATGGCGCATATCGGTCCAGACCACCCGGTTACCGCTGACGGCTAAAGGGGAATAGCCTTCCGCGGTGGTATTGGCGGTAATCCGGGTCTCCTCTCCCGTTTTCAGGTCCAGGGCGTAGATATCGAAGGGAGGGGGGTACTGGTCTGTCGACTGGTTGCGGGCGTCCAGCCAGACCACGGTGTCTCCGTGAATACGGGGATGCATCTGAGCGTGTTCATCATCGGTGAGCTGCTGCAATTGACCTGTCTCCAGGTCATACAGGAAAATGTCATAGTCCGGCAGGGGGCCGAACCCGGATGAGGCGGCTTCTTGAAAAACTGCATCTTTATCAACAGAAGCAAAGACCACTTTGTTTTCATAAATTACGGGCGTATCCGCCAGGAGCCCTTCCGGGAGCTCGATAGTCCGTTTCGGCTCCCGCTTTTCCAGGTCATAGACGATAATTTGGGACCGGGCTGTCTCGCCGTCTTTGAATTCAAGCTCCAGGCCCACCAGGGAATTTCCCCAGATAGGCTGCTGGCTGTAGTAGAGGTCCTCACCCACCGGCCAGCTTCCCGCCGGTCCCGGCGAAGGGGATGGGGATGGAATGGGCGGCAAACTCTTGAAGCGGTCCGGTGACCCCAAAGAAGGATACGGCCCCGTAGTCATGGCTGTCTTTCCGGCATCCAGGTCAACCGCTATCTGCATCTGCAAAATAGTGCCTTCTCCCACGGCTATGGTTACCCCCGGATACCATAAAACGTCGGATGGAATATATTCCGGGATTCCTTCGTCAACAATACTGTATTCAGGAGCCCACCACGACCCGGCTTCGGTGATGGCGTACCAGCCGACAGGTCCCACCCGGTAATCGGTCTCGTTCTGAAGCCAGGCTGACGCCTCGGGACTGGAGACGGCTATCCGGACCACTGCGGCTTTCTCGTCGTCGGTCAGGGGGCGGGGCTCCTGCCAGCCTCCTATACCTGCCGGTTGATTTGGGGTTGAAGGAATTGTTGTTGATTCCGTCTTGCATCCCGCCAGAGGAATGCAGAGTATTAAGGCCAATCCAAATGCAATGAGCAATAACGCTTTCTTCATGTTTGCCTCCTTCTATGGATTCAGGCTTATCCCGTCCCGGCCCCATAAAACCTCACCATTGCGGCTGATTCTCTGTATCCAGGACGAAGTCTTATCCTTGATATGCTCCCCCGCCGCCCAGGTGACGAAAAACCCGCCGTTTCCGTCCGGTGAAATCCGCGCCGGCGATGCATAGCCGCCCCAGTAGGGGGCGACGGTTGAAACCCTGACTGCATTTTCATTCCAGAGTGCATTGCCGCCAGCATTGACATTTTGAACGTACAGCGACTTGTTTCCGTCCTCCATATAGTTCCAGACGATAAGAGTGCCATCCTCACCATTAGTGGCCGCAGAGTAATGCAAAGTATTAATATGTTCGCCTGCCTGGCCGATCCTGATACCGTTTTCAGCCCATAAGGCCCTGCCCGTAATATCCATCTTTTGCGCCCACACATCTCTCAGGTCGCTCCAGACCACGATAATGTCCTGGTTATCGCTGAACAGGCATGGCTCACCTGCATTCCCGGCCAAAAAAATACCGCCGGCTCCCCACTGCGGCTCCCCTACGCTATTTACATGCTGGGCACGGAGTTCCAGACCAGAGATATGCCTGCCATCTTCGCTGAGGGTTCCCTGCACCCAGGCAACCACTGCCCCGCCTTCACCGTCACCGCAAATCGTATGTTCCAGTCTCGACCTGACAACACCAGGGGTCTGCGCATCCGTTAGCTTTAGCCCTGTGGACTGCCAGGCATCCTGGCCGCTAACGTCAAGCTTCCGGACGAAGATATTCCCTTCGCTGTAGGCGGGATTGTCTTTCCAGAGGATGAAAACATTACCGCTGTCATCGCCGGCGATATCAAATATATCCACATTCGGCGTGGAGATGGAGATAAAATAGTTTAGATCGCTGTCGGCTTTCTGTATGCTGATGTGGTCGTTGTCGGCAACCCAGGCAATGATTGTCTCTCCGGCGCCGTTACCGATAGCCCTGAAACAGGCCGGCGCCCGAATATCGGCCGGCGATATTTTCCGGGTGGTCTTCTCTTCCCAGACCGGCTTGCCATCCATGTCCAGCTTTGTAGACCAAATGTTGCGCTCCTGAAAATAAACCACGGTAATATTACCCTGCGAGTCTCGAATCAGAGAAGCGAAGTCTCCATGCTCGCCTGCGAAACCCCCCGACCGGGGGCCCAGGTCTACTCCCCGTTGGCCCCAGAGTGACTTGCCCTGCGCGTCAAGCCGCTGGATGAAGGTATGCATCTCCCGTCCGTTATTGACCTGGCAGGCCACAACGACGCCGCCGGAGCCATCCGGGACTGCGCGAGGATTGCTCACCGAATATTCGGGAGGGCGACCATTAATACAGCCAGTAACCAATATCAGACTGATTAGCAAGAGTGGTATCAGTTTTTTCATAATTTCTCCTTTAATCACCTTCCCGAACCTCAGCCAGAAAGCCATGACGAGGCAGGCAAAACCGGCTGATGCAAATTCCAGAGGCCCTCCCTGTCTGACTATCGGGAACGGGTATGTGTCAACGCCTGTCTTATTTCCATCATTTCTTCTTCAGTCAGCTTATTGCCCTGCAGCGTGATGATCTCCAGCTCTGGCAACGACGTCCGGATTAACGGGGAGGCATCACTGATGTAGTTATAGTTCAAATCAAGCCGCTTTAATTCAGGCAAAGAGGCTCCCTCAAAGGGCGTCAGGTCACTGATACTATTCACTCTCAAATCCAGGTACTCAATCTGCTCCAGGCTGGTTAAAGCAGCGATATCGCTAATCCGGTTATGATAGAGTCCCAGGCTGCGTAAATTAGTCAGTCCTATTAGCGGAGAAATATCCTCAACCTGGTTATCGCTCAGGTAAAGGTTCTCCAGATTGCTCAAGCCGGATAGCGGCTGAGTACCCTGAATCAGGTTATGGCTCAGGTAAAGGTATTTCAGATCTTTCAAGCCCCCGCCTATGGCAATGATTTCCGGGATATTATTGATACCGAGGTCGAGATGAGTCAACCCGGTAAGCCGTGATAGTGCCGCCGATGAGGAGTCAACTTGATTCCAGCCCAGGTCCAGGTACTCCAGAGAAGCAAGCGAAATTAAGGGCTCAACATCCGTAATGCGGTTGTATCCCATTCCAAGCTTTTTCAGGTTCTTGTTTTTCGCCAGAGGCGCAACATCAGCTACCCGGTTGCCGGTAAGATTGACCTCAATCAAATTATCAAGCCGGCCAAGGGGCGACAAATCCGTGATACGGTTATTTTCCAGGTTAAGATATTTAAGATTGGGACAGTGTTCCAGCCCGGCCAGGGAGACGATATTCCGGCCGGGGGCAGATATAGTGTCAACTTCCTTCACCTCCTCGGCCTTTACCGGTGCGGTGAGATTGGGGAAGTTATCCAGGAAATAGGCCTCCAGGTTGGGATCGGGAAACAGCCTATCCGAGGAATAGGATTCCGCCGGATACGGCAGCAAGAGTTCCTCTTTCAGTAGCTCTATGGAAGCAATTACCTCCCTGAAATCCTCCGGGCTGACTTCCTTACCGGGCATCGCCCGGATAATGAACTGCGGGTTCTCCCAGTCCGGCAGCCGCCATTCCGCCCAGGTGGTATCTCCGTAAATCATCAGATAAACCTCTGCCGCACCTATATTTTCGGTGCCTCCGGTTTCCAGTCCCAGGTATTTCGGCAGGTAGT
>CAZIQW010000101.1:0-7958 GCA_964541585.1 uncultured Dehalococcoidales bacterium
CTGCGGCAGAGAAGCTGCTGATACCGACGCCGGGCAGGTAGGGCTGGGAGTTGCTGAGATTCTGGGGATTCCCAGTGTTAGCCTGGCCAGCAAGGTTGAAGCCTCAGACAGCAAGTTGAAGGTTGAGCGGGTTGCAGCAGACGGCACGGAGACTATCGAGGTTCCCTTGCCGGCTTTAATTACGGTAAGCAGTGAAATCGGTACCCTGAGGACTGCCAGTTTAAAGGGCATTATGGATGCCCAGAAGAAACCTTTGACAGTCTGGAATGCCAGCGACCTGGGGGTTAGCCAGCCTCAAGCCAAAAAGGCCAATCTGTATAAGCTGTTCCAGCCGGTTCGTGAGACTAAATGTGAGATGATAACCGGCGACAGCCCGGAAGAAGCCGCAGCCAACCTGGCTTCAAAACTAAAAGAAGCCAAACTTTTGTGATATAATCGGATTAATTCGGAAATCACCGTAAATCAAGATACAATTTCCGGGGAACGGCCGGGAGTAGTTTTTGTATCCTGGTTATTGTCTCTGTCCCGGTCTGGATGTTGCTCCAGTCTTTAAACGGTCAAGGAGTTTTCAAAATGCAATTAAAAGGTAGGGTAGCCATAATCACCGGGAGCGCCAGAGGCCTTGGCAAAGAATTCGCTTTACGCTTTGCCAGAGAAGGCGCCAGGATAGTCGTCACTGATATTCTGGATTGCGAGCCGGTAGCCGGTGAAATCAAGGCACTGGGTGGCGAAGCGCTGACAATCAAGACTGATGTTACCAGTGAAGCCGACACGGCAGAACTGGCCCGGAGAACATCGGAGCATTTTGGACGGATTGATATACTGGTCAATAACGCTGCTATTTTCGGCAGCCTGGAGCATAAAAATTTCGTTAAGCCTTTTGAGGAGATTACAGTCGATGAATGGGATAAGGTAATGGCTATCAATCTTAAAGGAGTCTTCCTTTGCTGCAAAGCCGTAGTACCTTACATGAAAAAGCAAGGGCAGGGAAAAATCGTCAATATTGCCTCTACAGTCGCCTATACCGGTACTCCGATTTTCCTGCACTATACCACCTCAAAGGGTGGGGTAGTCTCAATGACCAGAGGACTGGCCAACGCATTAGGGCAGTATAATATCAATGTCAATGCCATCGCTCCCGGTCTGACGGAGACGGAAGCCTCTCAATCCATAGCTACTACTGAATCAAAGGGAGGCATCATGTCCAGGCAGATTATCAAGCGAGCTACCAGTCCCGGACATATAGCCAGTGCCCTGGTTTTTCTTTCCTCCAGTGAGGCGGACCAGGTCACGGGTCACATTCTTGCAGTTAACGCTGGCGAATGTCTGATATAAAAAGGAGGCGGAATGGATATCTTTGAAGCAATCAGCACTCGGAGAAGTATACGCAAATACAAGACCGACCCGGTAGATGACAGAACCGTGGAAACTATTCTGGAAGCCGCCCGTCAGGCCCCCTCCTGGGCTAATACCCAGTGCTGGAGGTTCATTGTTGTTCGGAACAGCGACACGAAAACTCAACTGGCGGAAGCTCTTTTAAGTTTCAATCCGGCCCAGAAACCCAATGCTTATGATGCCGTTAAAAATGCACCGGTGGTCATTGTTGCTGTTGCCGAAAAAGGAGTTTCCGGGTCATACGGAGGGAAAACCACTACCGATAAGGGCGATACCTGGTACATGTACGACGTAGCCCTGGCAATGGAAAATCTGTCTCTGGCCGCAGCCGCTTCGGGATTAGGAACTGTCCATCTGGGGCTCTTCGATGTCCCCAAAGTAGCTTCCATCCTGGGTATACCGGATAGCTATGCTGTGGTGACAATGACCCCCCTGGGCTATCCTGAAGTACAGCCTTCTCCCCGCCCTCGCAAGGAACTGACGGAGATAGTTTTCCATGAAAAATTCGGGCAGGGTTAAGAGGTGACTTGGAACAACCGGGATCGGTTAGCAGCAGCTCAAACAACAGTTCAATATCCAGAACCGTAGCCCTGATTACTGCCTGCCTGGCAGTTTTCTTCCCTTCATTCATGTGGTCCGGGCTAAATATCGCTTTACCGGCGGTAAATCTGGAATTTCAGGCGGATGCCATCCTCTTAAGTTGGGTAGTTACCTCCCAACCTCTGGTCAACGGTGTTTTTCTATTGCCTTGCGGCAGGCTGGCAGATATTTTCGGCATCCGGAAGATGTTTGTCACCGGACTGGCAATCTATACCATCACTACGGCTATCGCTATTTTTTCAAACTCCATGATTATGCTCCTGGTTTGCTGGTCATTTCAGGGCATTGGCGCTGCGATAGTTTTCGGCAACTCCACAGCTCTGATCGCAGCTGCCTATCCGGCCAATGAAAGAGGAAAAGCGCTGGGTATATTCGTTGCTTCTCTTTATATGGGTATGTCTGTCGGGCCTTTCCTTGGCGGTATATTGACCGAATATCTCGGTTGGAGAAGCATCTTTATGGTCAGCATACCGGCTTATTTATTGACCATCCTGCTCGTCCTCTGGAAAGTAAAAGGGGAATGGGCGGCCGCCAGAGGTGAAAAATTTGATATCACCGGCTCGATAATCTATGGTCTGGCCTTGATTGCCCTGATGTACGGCTTATCCCTTTTACCGGAAATACTGGGCGCAGGCTTGATTCTGGCAGGCATAATCGGAATCCTGCTATTTTTGAAATTTGAAAGCCGTACCCACAGTCCCATTCTGAATATAAACGTATTCCGCAGCAACCGGATGTTTTTACTTTCCAATCTTTCGGCCTTAATCAGTTACGGAGCCACCTTCGCAATAATATTCATAATGAGCCTGTATCTGCAGTATATTAAAGACCTTACCCCCACCCTGGCCGGACTGGTACTGGTTACCCAGCTGGTCATCAGAGCCGTCCTTTCCCCCATTACCGGCAGGCTCTCAGATAAAATCGAGCCCCGGTTAGTTACCTCAGCCGGCATGGCGCTGACGTTCATCGGGGTGTTAACTCTCAGCTTTCTGACCGGCGAAACCTCAATATTATATATTATCGTAGCTTTACTCATAACCGGAGCCGGGTTCTCTTTGTTCATAACCCCCAATACGAATGCCGTCATGACTTCGGCAGGAGCAAAATTCTATGGCGTCGCCGCTGCATCAGAGGGTACCATGAGGTCTATCGGACAGATGGTCAGTATGGGAATTGTGATGGTTGCCATGGCCGTGATTATCGGCAGAGTCGTTATAACACCGGATTATTATCCGGAGTTCATTACCAGTACCAGAGTTGCTTTTGGCTTCTTCAGTGCCCTGTGCTTTGCCGGTATTTTTGTCTCCTTGGCCAGGGGAAAACTGAAGTAATATCACTTTCTGAGAAGCCTATCAAATTAATGGTTTTCCAAACCCGGGTGAAGGCGGGCTTCCGATTCAATAATTCGATATACTTCCTGAAACGGTAAACTGCGTTCCAGGGCTATCCGGCGGCAGTCTTCATATTCCGGCGAGACACTTAAGACTTCTCCGGAGAACCTTTTGACCTTAATCCGGGCACGCCCCAGGCTGGAATCGAAATCAATAATCTCCCTCTGTGCGATATGACGCGAGACCTGTCTTACCCGCACCCCCAGTGTCGAAGTTTCCCTAAGAATTATTTCCGTCATCTTGAATTCAGCACCGGACGGTACCAGAACGGTGAGCATTACTCCCGGCCGGTTTTTCTTCATCTGGACAGGGGTGAACCACACATCCAGGGCTTTTTCCGCAAACAGTTTTTCCATCAGGTAGCCGTATATCTGGGGATTCATATCGTCGATATTGGTCTCAAGCAAGATTGTCTCTTCAGAATTATCCTCTGATACCTCTTCACCTATCCAGACACGCAAAACGTTTGGCCGGTCCGGAAACTCCCTGCTTCCGGCTCCGTAACCCACCTTATCTACGGTCATCGCCGGTCTTCGAAAATCCGCCAGGCAGGTAACCAGCGCTGCTCCCGTAGGTGTTACCAGTTCACCCGTGGACGCTGCAGTTCCTGTACAGGCATTTAGCAGAGCTCTGGAATCAGCCAGCAATTGCAGTGTGGCTGGTGCGGGAACCGGTAATATCCCGTGAGCGGTGGATACATTGCCGTTTCCAACAGGCAGTGGAGAAGAATAAACCTGCTCGATTTGCATTTCTTCCAGTGCTATCAAAGACCCGACGATATCCACAATCGTATCAACGGCGCCCAGTTCATGAAAATGCACTTCCTCTATATTAATATTGTGGACTTTTGCTTCAGCTTCTCCCAGACGTCGAAAAACAGTCCGGCTTTGATTCTTTACCTGCTTCGAAAGGCGGCTGGAATCAATAATCCTCAGGATATCCGACAACGACCGGTGGTGATGAATGTGACCTTCCATGATAACATTGAATTTGGTAGCCGCGATAGAAGAACGCATAACTTTGTCCGCAGAAACCCGGTAACCGCTGATATTAAGTCCAGACAACCCTTTTTGCAGCACTTCCGGGTTTAGACCGGCATCCAGCAGCGCCCCCAGTATCATATCTCCGCTGCATCCGGAAAAACAGTCGAAATAGGCAGTTCTGGACATATTACCCTTCCTGTCCGCTATTTTGAATAATCCCGGCATTCAGGCTTCCGCTCCGAAACCCGGCCAGGTCTAAAGCTGCATATCGATAACCGAGCTCCGTTATCCGTTTCACTATCTCATGACGAATATCTTCTTTCAGAATTAACGCCATATCTTTTGCTTCTATTTCTATCCGGGCGATATCGCCGTGATGCCTCAGGCGGAACTGTCGCAATCCCAGGCTGTGTAAATATCTTTCCCCCTCCGCTATCCGGTGCAGTATTTCAAGAGTCACCCGGGTACCATAGGGTATCCGCGAAGCCAAACAAGGCGAAGCAGGCTTATCCCAGGTGGAAAGGCCCTTCTCTCGAGAAAGCTGCCGGATTTCTTCTTTGGTCAATCCGGCTTCACAGAGCGGGCTCCGCACTCCGGATTCCAGGGAAGCCCTCCGGCCGGGACGATAGTCCTTCAGGTCATCATAGTTGGTACCGTCTGCTATCCAGTCCAGCCTTTCCGCAGAAGCAATTACCCTTAGCTCTTCATGCAATTCCTTCCGGCAGTAATAGCAGCGGTCCGGGGGATTAGCCGTGAAATCCGGGTTTTTCATTTCATTACGTTCGATGGCTTTATAACGAAACCCGATTTTTCTGGCAGTGGCTTCCGCCTCTTCACATTCCTCCGGAGAATAGACCGGCGAACAGGCAAAAACAGCCAGCATTTTAGACCCCAGGACTTCACTGGCTGTATAAGCCAGAAAAGTGCTGTCCACCCCCCCGGAATAAGCTACCAGCACTGTATCCATTTCCTTGAGGATATTTTCCAGGCATACCGTCTTATCTTCAGGTTTCATTCTTCTCCATATTAATCAGTCCGGCTAAATAACCGGCCCCAAAACCATTATCAATGTTGACCACCGCCACACCCGGAGCGCAGCTATTAAGCATTGTCAGCAGCGGGGCTAACCCTTTAAAGCTGGCGCCGTAACCTGCGCTGGTAGGTACTGCAATAATGGGTGCGGTTACCAGACCGCCGATCACGCTCGGAAGCGCCCCCTCCATCCCGGCGACCACCACCAGAACCCGAGAACTGCGTAATACCGACAATTTGTCAAACAACCGGTGAATACCGGCAACTCCGACATCAAAGATTTTTTCCACCTCATTGCCCATAAGCTCTGCGGTTACTGCAGCTTCTTCAGCCACAGGGATATCCGCAGTACCGCCCGTCACCACGGTAATTCCTTGCCGCAAACGCGTATTCTGTTTCCGGTTGACTACAATCGTCCGTGAAACCGGATGGTACACGGCATTTTCTATTCTTTCTTTTACAGCCTCATAAGCTTCGACACTGGCGCGGGTGATTAAAAGCTTTTCGGAGTGGTTAGATAAACTCACCGAAATGGTCACAATTTGTTCGACAGTCTTGCCCTGACCGAAAATAACCTCCGGGAATCCGATTCGTATTTTCCGGTGATGATCGACTTTGGCAAAATCCATCTCTTCATAGGGTAAAATGCTGAGCTCCTCAACAGCCTGTGAAGTTGATATCTCCCCTGACTTCACTTTCTCTAGTATCCGGATGAGCCATTCCGGTGCTGCCTTTTTCTCACTCGGATTGTTATTGCTCATTGGCCAAGGAGTCCTTTATCTCTTATTTCCCTGCCCTGAAAAGGCGGTTTGAACCGGACCAGCGCCTTACAAACAAAATGGGGCTTGCTTCAATAACCGTTCAGTTTAATAGAATCATTTTACTTTAAGTACAAAATTAAAACAATGAAAAGATGCTGGACTGAAATCAAGGCGCAAGGCTGGAACAGGTACTCTTCAGCAGAACGAATGACTTGACGGCAGAATAGCGCACAGACCGGCTGATATTACCTCAACCGCTCATCAGCCCGGGAAGAAAAAGGGAAATCTGGGGAAAAGCCGCCAGAATGACAAGGCAAATTGCCATCACGCCAAAGTACGGCATGGCCCCCTTAAATATTTCCATTACGGGGACATCCTTGGCGACCCCACTCACAGCGAAGACAACTATACCCACCGGCGGGCTGATTTGCCCCATCAAGACGGTTACAATTACCAGCACCCCAAACCAGACAGGATCAAACCCCAGCGCTGTAACTATCGGAAACATAACCGGCAGCATGATAAGCAGTATAGACATGATGTCCAGGAAAAATCCGAAAATAATAAATATTATCATCATCGCGGCCAGTATGAGATACCGGTTGATTTCCAGGTCGTCGATGATGCCCACAACGGCAAAAGGTACCGTACTCAGCGCTAACATTCGGCTGAATATAGTAGCCCCAATAACCAGAATAAATATCATACCCGTTGTCTTTATTGTGCTTCTCAGGGCGCTTACAAACCGGCTCCAGCCGAGACGCCTGGCCGCAATACCAAAAACAAGTGTGGCAAAAGCCCCAACACCACCCGCCTCTGTCGGCGTGAAAATACCGGCGTAAATACCGCCCAGGACCACAATAACCAGAATTATCATAAGCCAGGTACCCCCGGGTACCTTAATCGATTGTTTCAGGGGTAGACGCTGACCGGCAGGACCGGCTTTGGGATTAATCCGGCAGATTATATAAATAGTCACACAAAATGCCAGCGCCAGGAGAACCCCCGGCAGTATCCCCGCCATGAAAAGATGTCCGATAGATGTTTCCGTAACAATGCCATAAATGATAAATCCGATACTGGGGGGTATCATGAAACCCAGGTTGCCCCCGGCAGCCAGGATTCCCGTGGACAAGCGGTCGCTGTAGTTATGCCTTCTCATCTCCGGCAGGGCTATAGAGGTCATGGTAACCGCTGTAGTAATCGAGCAGCCGCAGACCGCCCCGAATGCTGCACAGGCAAGAGCAGACGCCATGGCCAGCCCTCCCCTTATCCAGCCAAACCACTTGTGCATGGCAACAAACAAATCGCTGCTGATTCGGCTTTCGGCTGCCAGCCAGCCCATTAACACAAACATGGGTATTACCGAGAAAGTATAGTCGGATGAGGTCGTGTATGGAGATTGGGAAAGGAGATTGTACAGCGGCCGGGTTCCAGCTATGAAATAAATTCCCACAGCCCCGGAAAGGGCCATAGCCAGTCCGGCGGGCACCCTGATAAGCAGAATAAGGCCCAGCAAGATAACGGTAAAAAGGATACCCAGACTAACGTTGTCCATAATCCCTCTCAGCGGAAGAAACCGGCTGTCCGGTATCTTCATCGCTCACTCCGGCCAGCGTAAAGACAAATTGGACCAGTATTATCAGTAAGAACAGGGCACACCCGAAGGCCACGATGAACACAAAAGGCGCGACAGGAATTTTTAGCAGTATCATATTTTCCCCTACCCGCATCATTGCCATACCGTAGACAGTGGTTTGCCAGCACAGGAGGCCCAGCACCGCCATGCTGAGAAT
>CAZIQW010000102.1:0-7816 GCA_964541585.1 uncultured Dehalococcoidales bacterium
ACACCCTATCCTACACTCTTTCCCTACACGACGCTCTTCCGATCTGATATGAGGAGAATTGGAGGGATGCCCCCGGGTGCTGCTCTTGATTACTGGTGGTTAGTCAGGGATGCCAGTGGCGCCAGACTGGAGACTGAACCGGTTAGATTTGAGATTTTTGATAACCGTTATAACTGGCAGAAGCTGTCGCAGGGTAAAATAAATATCTTCTGGTACCGGGGAGACGGTTCATTTGCTCAATCTTTGATGTCCCAAGCTCAGCAAACGCTGGTCACACTGGCTGCCGATACCGGCGCTTACCCTGAAAAACCCATCAATATTTATATTTATGCCAGCGCGCAAGACCTGCAGGGTTCGTTAATTTTCCCCCAGGAATGGACAGGGGGGGTTGCTTTTACCAATTATAATATTATCGCCATCGGCATCAGTCCGGGAAATCTGGAATGGGGGCTCAGGGCAATGGCCCATGAGTTAACCCATAATGTTGTCAATCAGGTTGTGTTTAATCCTTACGGTAAATTGCCCGTCTGGTTAGATGAAGGTCTGGCCATGTATGCTGAAGGCCCGTTAACTGCTCAGTTTTCCGGGTCTCTTCAGAGAGCAATTTCCAACAACACTCTCATATCCGTGCGAAGCCTTGCCAGTCCCTTTTCCGCTCACACTGAGAAGAGTCTGCTTTCTTACGCGCAAAGTTACAGTTTGGTTGATTATTTGATAGACTGGTATGGGCCGGGGGAAATGCTGGAACTATTGAATACCTTTAAGCAGGGAAGCACCTACGATAACGCTCTAAAAAAGGTTTACGGGTTTGATATGGACGGGCTCGATGCTCAATGGAGAGCCTGGGTCGCTGATAAATGATGAAAAATCACCTGTATTGAAGCAAATCCGCTCGGAGGTGGTTCAAGATGGATGATATTCAACGGAATAAGTCCTTCACCATTCATGATTTACCTGCTTCTGATAGACCACGAGAAAGATTGCAGAAGCTGGGAGCGGAGAATTTATCAACCCCGGAGTTGCTGGCAGTAATTCTGGGACGCGGCATAGCCGGTGAATCGGTAATGAAGACGGCGCAAAGATTGCTTAATGAGTTTGGCGGTATTAATGGAATGGAGGAAGCATCGGTAGAACAATTGCGCAAAGTCCGGGGAATAGGTCTGGCTAAAGCCAGCCAGATTAAAGCGGTTTTTGAACTGGCCAACCGGTGTGATAAAGCTGGAACTAAAACAGTAATAAAAACTCCCGAAGATGCGTATAACGAACTTAAGAGCAGCGCCCGGGGGAAAAAGAAAGAGTATTTCTGGGCTATATTGCTGGACACCCGGAACCAGGTAATAAAGTCCTGTGAAATATCCATTGGCAGTCTGGATACCAGTATCGTGCATCCCCGGGAGCTATTTAAAGAGGCGATTGCCGCCAGTGCCTCATCAATAATTGTGGCGCATAATCATCCGTCAGGTAATCCTGAGGCATCGCAAGATGATATTAAATTATCCAGGCGGCTGGTTGAGGTGGGGGAACTCACGGGCATTGAAGTTGTTGACCATATTATTATCGGAGACGGGCGTTATATTAGCTTGAAGAGGGAAGGTCTTATTTGAAAAAGGCAGTATTAATTCTATTAGCGATAATACTAATTACCGGTATGATAATTCCCGGATGTAATCTTTTTAAACCGGGTACCGGTCTTTCAGATATACCTGGTAGCGGAGTACTTAATTTATCCGGCATCGACCCCAATACCCTGGATCCGGCAGTTGCCAGTGAGACCACATCCGCTGAATTCATTATGCAAATGTTCAGCGGATTAATCCGGCTGGATGATAATCTGGACCTGGCACCGGATATTGCAGAGAGATGGGTGGTGAGTCCGGATGGGCGGACATATACTTTTTATTTACGCGAGGATGTAAAGTTTCATAACGGGAAACAGGTTAAGGCCCAGGACTTTAAAAATTCATGGGAGCGCGCCGCTAATCCAGCCATATTCTCGCAAACGGCAGCAACATACCTGGGAGATATCGTGGGCATCCAGGATGTTCTGGAGGGAAGGAGCCAGGAGGCCAGCGGGATAAAAGTCGTTGACAATTATATTCTTGAGGTTACCATAGATTCGCCCAAATCATATTTTTTGTTCAAGTTGACTTATCCTGCTACTTTCGTGGTAGACATGGAGAATACCGGTGGCGGCCGGAACTGGTGGCATAAGCCCAATGGGACCGGTCCTTTCAAGCTACAGGAATGGAAAGAGAATACTTCGCTGACCCTGGTTAATAATGAGACCTATTACGGGGAGAAAGCTCGAGTCCAGCAGGTGGTTTACCAGTTTTACAGCGGTCTGCCGATGGACTTATATGAGACCGGAAAGATTGATGTGACCGGCGTTTCCATGAGCTATATAGACAAGGTAACTGACCAGAGCGGTCCGTTTTATCAGGAATTGGATATTTCCCCTGCGTTAAGCTTCTACTACATAGGCTTTAATTGCAGCGAACCTCCTTTTGATGACGCGGATATACGCCGCGCATTTAGCCTGGCAATCGATAAAGACAAGATAGTATCTTTGGTTTACCGGGATATGGTGGAAAAAGCAGACGGCATAATTCCGCCCGGTTTGCCCGGATACAATGAGAATTTATCCGGACTGGATTATGACGTAGAAAAAGCACTGGACCTGATTAAAGCATCCAGATACGGAGAAGTTTCTCAAATTCCTCCAATTACCTTAACCACAGCTGGATATGGGGGAGCGGTAGGGTCAACTTTGGAAGCGCTGGTTTATCAATGGAAAGAGAATCTTGGCATTGATGTTCAAATAAGGCAACTGGAGCCGGAAAGATATTTTTATAATCTAAAAGAAGAAAAAGACCAGATGTACAGTATCGGCTGGAGTGCTGATTACCCGCATCCGCAGAATTTTCTGGATGTTTTATTTTCCACCGATTCCAATTACAATTATGGAGGATATTCCAATCCGGATGTAGATGACCTGATTTACAGGGCCGGCCGGGAGTTAAATCTGGAGCAGGGTTTTGTGCTTTACCAGAAAGCGGAACAAAAGATAGTTGCCGATGCCGCCTGTATACCTTTAACCTTTGATAAAAACTATCTACTGACAAAGCCCTACGTGGAGGGATATTTAATTAATCCTTTGGGCTTTGCTGAGTTGAATAGAGTGTCAATCACATCTCGATAGTGCTTACCCGTATTTGAAAAATGGTCGACAACATGATAAAGTATACAAAATTGGTCATAATTAACAACAATTGGCGGGTATTCAATGAAATTATCCACGAAAGCCAGGTACGGCATCAGGGCTCTGTTGGATTTAGCGCGGCATGATATCGGTGAGCCTGTACCGCTTAAAGATATTGCGCAGAGGCAGGATGTTTCCATGACTTATCTGGAACACCTGGTAACTCCTTTGATAAATACGGGTATTATTCGGAGTATTCGCGGTTCCAGGGGAGGGATAGTATTAGCAAAACATCCATCCATGATTAAATTGAGTGATATCGTATGGCATCTGGAAGGTTCAACGGCTCCGGTGGAATGCGTTGACTGTCCGGAGAATTGCCAGCGCTCTGATGATTGTGTAACCAGAGAAGTCTGGCTGGAATTGAAGCAGGCCATAGACAGAGTCCTGGAATCCATAACTTTAGAGGACCTGGTTGAGCGGCAGAAACAAAAAGAACAGTATATTAACATGTATTACATATAGCCTGTATCTGCCATCCGATTAACTTTGCACGGATTGGTATATTTTGAAAATCAGGTGATAATATCATGCTTCCCGAATATTTTTAAACAGGAGACTAAATGAGAAAGTTATCTGAATTAATTGTTCTGGTAAAAGGCGGAGGAGAAGTCGGCAGTGCCATTGCCCATAGACTGTACCGCAGCCGTTTTCGTGTTTGCATTTCGGAAATAGCCGACCCTCTGGCGATTTGCCGGGGAGTCAGCTTTTCTGAAGCCGTGTTTAATGATAGCCAGACTGTAGAAGGTGTTACCGCTGAAAGCACAGAGATTTCTCTGGAGAAAATTTATCGTGTCTGGCGCAAAGAAAATATTCCTGTCGTGATAGACCCTGAGTGTTCCGTGAAACCCCTGATAAAACCGGATGTACTCGTTAACGCCATGATGTTGAACCGGGAATCCGGTACCAAGATTACCGATGCTTCACTGGTAATCGGAATCGGCCCCGGTTTTGTGGCCGGCGGTAATGCTCATCTGGTGATAGATACCGGCCCGGGGAAAAATCTGGGCAGGATAATATTTGAGGGAGAAGCTCAGGATAATACGGAGATACCCTCGGCAATATCGGAATTGATAGACGACAGGGTTGTTCAGGCTCCTGATTCCGGTATTTTTACTACCACCAAGAGTATTGGAGATACCGTGGCCGCCGGCGATGTTATCGGTGCCCTGAACGATTTGCCGGTACAGGTTTCCGTGTCGGGAATTTTGCGGGGGTTATTACGAAATGAGATGAAAGTGCTGGCCAATTACCGGCTGGCTGAAATTGATACGGCAAATGATAAGCAGGCCTGCTTTACCATAAGCGATAAAATGAGAGCTATCTCCGGGGGTGTGCTGGAAGCGATAATGATGAGCTTGAATGTTCCTGATGAAAGCTGAAATAGTGTGAATTAAAAACAATGTATACCTGTCGATGATATAACACAATATACGAGGTGAGCCAAACTGGAAAGAAATTGTGGCGGCCATAAAGGTGCAGGATATCAGGATAGAGAGTTTCATCAGTTGGCCCGGCCGATAGAGTAATTGTGGCGTATTTGTAAATTCTGAAGTTTATCGCCTGATAAACCGGACCAGCCCGTGAAAGGTATTTTCACGGGCCTTTTAGTAGCAAAAGGGATAATGATTGACAACGTCCTGTCGTTATAATAATATGACAAATATAATAGGAATAGTAAACAATTCAATAGAAAAATCGTTTCTCCTCGGCAAATATAAGCCAGTGGAGGTACTTTCCTGGTTTGCTGGCTTTGCCGGGTATATTCCTGATTACCGGGAATAATCAATAGGTTGTTTTATCAACCTTTGCCGGTCGCACTGAAGTTGCTTAAATATGAAAATTATTATCTAATAGATTTATATCAGGAGGTTTATTGTTGAAACGGATATACCTGGACTATGCTGCTACTACGCCCACGCATCCCGAAGTAATCAAAGCGATGCTGCCCTACTTCAATGGAATATTCGGCAATCCCTCCAGCATCCATTCCTGCGGTCAGGAAGCCAGGACGGGTGTAGAATATGCCCGGAAGACATTAGCCGGATTTATCGGCGCCAGGCCGGAAGAGATTATTTTCACCAGCGGAGGGACCGAGTCCGATAATTTTGCGATTAAAGGTGTTGCTTATGCCAGCGAAGCCAGGGGAAACCATATAATTATCAGTTCTGTAGAACATCATGCTGTGCTGGAATCCTGTCATTTTTTAGAGAAAAGGGGATTTCAGGTAACCAGTCTTCCGGTGGATGAATTCGGCATGGTAGACCCTGATGATGTAAGGAAGTCAATTACATCGAAAACAGTCCTGGTCTCGGTGATGCATGCCAGTAATGAAGTAGGTACTATTCAACCGATTGAAGAAATCGGGAAAATAACTCGTGAAGCTGGAATACCATTTCATACCGATGCCGTCCAGACAGTCGGTCATATCCCTGTCGATGTAAATGTGTTAAATGTGGACTTGCTTTCATTATCCGGTCATAAATTATACGGTCCAAAGGGAGTGGGAGCTTTATACGTCAGGAAAGGCATCAGAGTTACTCCCATCATGCAGGGTGGAGGGCAGGAGGAGGGCCGCCGGGGCAGTACATATAATGTTCCTGGTATTGTCGGCCTGGGGAAGGCTGTTGATATCGCTCAGCAGGAAATGGAAGATGAATTACAACATACAATCGGCTATCGCGATTATCTGATTAACGGGCTTCTGGAAAAGATGGACCATGTTAGCGTAAACGGTCATCCTCAGAAGAGACTACCCAATAATGTTAATATCAGTATTGCCTTTGTTGAAGGTGAAGCTACTTTGTTAAGCCTCGATTTAGAAGGAATCTGCGCTTCTACCGGTTCGGCTTGCAGTTCGGAAAGTTTGGAGGCTTCTCATGTGCTGACTGCCATGGGTTTGCCAGCAGAAGAAGCCCGCTGTTCCATAAGGTTCAGTTTGGGGAAGTGGACTACTGACGAAGATGTAGAGCAGGTATTGACCATTTTGCCCGGTATTATCGCCAAACTTCGGGCTATGTCTCCACTGTATAAAGAGATGTTGAAAAAATAGTAAAGAGGAAGCTGGAATCACCCTGCGGAAGATTACCAAACACATTATAGATGCCGGGGAATATAATATAATAAAGGAATATAATTTAAAAGGAGTTTCAGATGGAAAAAATTGTCACTTTATGCCGTGAGGGCTCTTGCTGTCCGGTCGTGAGAATTACTGATGAGCATGTTGAGATTGGAGAGAAGGAAAATCTCTGCATCCTGACACTGGATCAGTGGGAGATATTAAAGGACAAAATCCAGAGCCGGGAAATATAATCCAGTTCTAAAAACCGGAATAACCGAAGCCGGGAGTATAATGCTTCTGGTCGCCCGGTAACGGGCCTGATGAGGTTACCATGAAAGAGGGATGGTTTAGTGGCAAAAGTAATTGCAGTATGCAGCAGTAAAAGCAAGGGTATAAGAAAAGAGAATATTAAGCAAGGTAGATTGGAGAAGGAGTTTGGTCTGGTCGGTGATGCTCATGCGGATTCTGCCTGGCATCGCCAGGTAAGCTTGCTGGCAATTGAGAGCATCGAAAAGATACGCGGAATGGGCTTGGATGTAGGGCCGGGGGATTTTGCTGAAAATATTACCTGCGAAGGCATTGAATTGATATCTCTGCCTGTTGGTACTCATCTTACCGTAGGCGACGAAGTTATTTTAGAAATCAGTCAGATAGGCAAGGAGTGTCATACCGGCTGTGCTATATTTAAGCAGACTGGTAAATGTATCATGCCCAAAGAAGGCGTTTTTGCGCGTGTAATCCACGGCGGCTGGGTAGATACCGGAGATGCAATAGAAATTCGGAGTGCAAAACCGGTAGAATAATTCTTAGACTGCTGCAATAACCGGGAGTATCCTGCCACAAGATAGCGGCTTTTAATTTTACATTTCGAACTGGTTTTTCATCTGTGATTCAGACCGATTTGGAGGCCATTATTTTTCATGAAAAATACTGACAACGAAATAATAGAGAAAATCCTTAAACTTAAATCAAGCCGGAAAGCAGTGATTCTGGCTCATAATTATGAACTGGGAGAAGTACAGGACATAGCCGATTTTGTGGGGGATTCTCTGGAATTAAGCCAAAATGCAGCTAAGACCGGGGCGGACGTAATCGTTTTCTGCGGCGTTCATTTTATGGCGGAGACGGCCTCAATTCTGTGTCCGGCAAAAACGGTGTTACTACCGGATATGGATGCAGGCTGTCCGATGGCCAACATGATTACGGCTCCCCAGCTAGTAGAAAAAAAGAAAGAATTGCCGGATGCGCAGGTAGTATGCTATGTGAATTCTTCGGCTGAGGTCAAAGCCGAGTCAGATTATTGCTGCACCTCGGCTAACGCTGTCAAAGTAGCCCAGAGCATTGATGCAAAGGAAATATTATTTGTGCCGGACCAGTACCTGGGACATTATGTATCTACCAGGACGGATAAGAAAATACATTTCTGGCCCGGTTATTGTCCAACTCATGCCAGAATCCGGCCGGAGGATATTCTTCGGGCCAGAGAAGAGCATCCC
>CAZIQW010000103.1:0-7787 GCA_964541585.1 uncultured Dehalococcoidales bacterium
TAAAGTAAAGGGAGAATGGTCTCTATCCAGGGGGGGGAAATTCGACATCCCCGGTTCTATTGTTTATGGGATATCGTTAATTGCTCTGATATATGGTCTTTCCATTTTACCTGATATTCCGGGCGTGCTGCTTTCATTGATCGGAATAGCTGGTCTGGCCGTCTTTATTTATCTTGAAACAAGGGTAAAAAGCCCGGTATTAAATATCAACATTTTCCGCAGCAATAGGACATTTTTATTTTCCAATATAGCCACATTGATTGGTTACTGCGCTATTTTTGCCCTGGCTTATCTTATGAGTCTGTATCTGCAATATATCAAAGCTCTGACTCCGGACCAGGCGGGGATAGTTCTCTTGTCTCAGCCGCTGATGCTGGTAATCTGCGCACCTTTTACCGGCAGACTTTCGGATAAGATTGAGCCCAGAATTGTGGCCTCTGTCGGTCTGTCACTGGTATTTTTCGGGCTGCTTTATTTTAGCTTTATCACTGCCGGAACCGGTATGGCTCAAATAATCATTACTCTGGTAGTAATAGGAGCCGGAATGGCTTTATTTGTGGCTCCCAATAATAACGCGGTTATGAGCTCGGTAATTCCCAAATATTACGGGACTGCTTCGGCATCCAACGGTACCATGAGGGCAATTGGGCAAACGCTCAGTATGAGCATTACTACGATAGCAATAGCTGTTTTTGTCGGGAGGGTAGTGATTACTTCCGAATACTATCCTGCCTTTATCGATAGTACCAGGATATCCTTCGGTATCTTCAGCATACTTTGTTTTCTGGGTATTCTGGCATCCTTGACCAGGGGAAGATTAAGGAAGTCGAAAAAAGACTCCGTGTAATTAATTTGACCGGGTCAACTGCTCCATTCTATTATTTATTATAGAGACAAGGAGGAAATATGCGCGTATCACGACTGTTTGGAAAAACTTTAAGGGAAGTACCTGCTGATGCAGATACTATCAGTCATCAGTATTTAATAAGAGCCGGTATGATAAGTCAGCTGACTGCCGGAGTTTATTCGATGCTGCCTCTGGGGCAAAGGGTGATTGCAAAGATAGAAAACATTATCCGTGACGAATCGGATAAAGCCGGCGGACAGGAGGTGATTATGCCGGTGCTGCATCCGGTGGAAATATGGCGAAAGTCAGGCCGTGAGATTGCGATGGGCGAGGTTCTTTTTCATTTGAAGGACCGCCGCAATCATGAACTGGTCCTCGGCCCCACCCATGAGGAAATTATTACTGATCTGGTGAGCCGGAATGTCCAGAGCTACCGTGATTTGCCGCTGATGCTTTACCAGTTACAGACGAAGCTCAGGGACGAACCCCGCCCCCGGGGCGGGCTCCTGCGTGTTCGTGAGTTTACCATGCATGACCTTTACAGCTTCGATGTTAACGAAAACGGGCTGGATATCAGTTATAACAAGATGCGTCAGGCTTATAGTAATATCTTCACCCGCTGCGGGCTGCCGGCTCTCCTGGTAGAAGCTGATAGCGGCGCTATCGGGGGCAAGGACTCTTTTGAGTTTATGCTGGTAGCGGATAGCGGTGAGGATGAGATTATTTTCTGCGAAGCCTGCAAATGCGCTGCCAATGTAGAGAAGATGGTCAGTGTCAAAAGCAAGGTTGAAGTAGAAAAGCCCCTGCCGCGGGAGGAAGTCAGTACTCCGGGAATAAAGTCTATCGAAGACCTTTCCGGATTCCTCAAGGTCGACTCTTCGCGCACGCTGAAAGCCGTGCTTTATGCTGCGGACGACGACCTGGTAGTGGCGCTTATCCGCGGAGATCTTGAGATAAACGAAATTAAATTAAAGAAAGTATTACACAGCACCGACCTCCGGTTGGCTACTGAGGCTGAGGTGGCTGCTGTGGGTCTGGTGGCCGGGTTTGTTTCACCTGTGGGTCTTGACAACCGGGTCAAGGTCATCGGAGATGACTCGGTGGTTGCCGGAGTTAACTATGTTGCCGGCGGGAACAAGAAGGATACTCACCTTAAGAATGTGAATTATCTCCGGGATTTCAAAGTGGATGTTCTCCAGGATATTGCTAAGGCCAGAGCCGGGGATAAATGTCCGAAATGTGAATGCGCCCTTTCTTCTACTCGGGGAATCGAGGTGGGCCATATCTTTAAACTAGGTACGTTATACAGTGAAAAAATGGGTGCCCGGTTCATTGATGAGGACGGTGTTTCTAAACCGGTCGTGATGGGGACCTACGGCATTGGAGTGGGGCGGGTAATGGCAGCAGCTATCGAGCAGAACCATGATGATAAGGGTATCATCTGGCCTCTCTCTATAGCTCCCTACCAGGTACACCTCACCGGTCTGTTTATGGATAATCCGGCGGTAGCCGGGCCTGCTGACAAGCTGTACCGGGAGATGCAGGAGCAGGGACTCGAAGTGCTCTTTGACGATCGGGTGGAATCACCGGGCGTTAAATTCAATGATGCCGACCTGGTGGGCATACCGTACCGGGTGACTATAAGTTCTAGGACGCTGGAAGGAAACAATGTGGAGTTCAAGCGCCGCACGGATAAAAAAGCACAGGTTATGCCGCTGGACGGTATTGTGGATTATCTTAAGGAGCTGATTTCGAAAGAGTTATGCCCTTAGCTAACAAGCAACCGGTTCCAAATACATAAAGTGACAAAAAAGGGGAGCGAAATACTCCCCTTTTTATATTGAATTAGCAGCTTTTTGTTTTGGCAAACACCTGCTATCTGACGGACACAATAGCCCGCATGACATACTGGTTGCCATTGGCGCCGCTTTCATTGGGAGGATAGTTGCCTGGTAAGATACCATAGCCAGCATTATCCGCCCAGTGATGAACATTGACACTGCCACTGCTTTGATATTGCACTCCATTGTCACTGTCCATGTTGAAAGCTAACCAGTAATGGGTGTTCTGCCTGACCGTCAGGTTTAATTTGACATTGGTGGATACCCAGCCGTTAACCACGTCCACTTCACCCCCATCTACCAGTAAATGACCGGGTCTGCCGTTATCATCGGCATAGACTCCCAGCCTGACTTTGCCGGTGGGATTGGGGGCAGTTACCAGCAGTTCCAGCTGGGTCAGTCTGCCGTCACCGGCGGTATTCTGGAATCGCATAGCCTGTATGGCATTACCATGCTGGTCATAGGTATTATTGCCGTTGTCCAGGCCGAAAGTTCGGTTAATCGGCGCCGGTGTTGGAGAAGGAGCAGGAGTCGGTGTCGGTGTCGGGCTGGGGGCTGGTGCGGGAGGGGTTATGCTGGTAACGGCATTGTAGGCGTTGATACGACCATTGCCGATTCCCGAAACTTTGATGTCATCAGTGCTGTTTTGAATTATAGAGCGAATCTCATCGTTTGTTTTTCCATTTCCATTGGTATCTTCGGCTATAGCATAGAGCAGTCCTGCTAAACCGGCGACAAAGGGTGAAGCCATGGAAGTGCCCCTCATGGTCTTATAACTGTTGCCCGGTACGGTGGAAAGAGCGGCGCCGGGTGCTGCTACGTCAACCCAGTTGCCGTAATTTGAGAATGAATATAAGTTGTCGTCTGTATCTGTGGCGGCGACTGCAATACAGTTCTCATAATAAGCAGGATAGGAAGGATTGGAACTTCCGTTATTTCCGGCGGCGGCTACAACCACTGCACCTTTATCCCAGGCATAATCTATAGCCTGCCCCAGAATTGAAGAACTGACGCTACCTCCCAGGCTCAGGTTAATTACATCGGCGCTGTTATCGGCAGCCCAGATGATACCCTGTGCAATTTGAGAATATGCTCCGGAGCCGCTGTCGCCCAGTACCTTTACATTCATCAGACTGGCATTGTAAGCCACTCCGGCTACCCCCAGGCTGTTATTTGTGGCCGCTGCGGCAATGCCGGCTACGTGAGTGCCGTGACCATGCTGGTCTTCCACCGTGGAACTGTTAGAGAAATTCTTCTTGGCTACAATTTTGGAACTCAGGTCCGGATGCCTGGAGTCAATACCTGAATCCAGAATGGCAATGGTTACCTCGCTGCTGCTGTGGGTGATTGACCAGGCTTCCGGAGCCTGGATTAACGCCATGCCCCATTGCTCGTTGAAATTGGTATCATTGGGGACTATATCGGTACTGACAACATAATCCGGCTCAACATAGGCCACTTCGTCAAAGTCTTTCAAGGTGTTTGCCGAAAAATTTCCGGCTAGACCTTCTTTCGCAGGTATTTCTATTACATAAGCTTCGATTTGCGGTAAATCGCGTTCCAAAGTGGCACCCACGTTCTGAAATACCTGCTCCATTGTTTCCGGAGTTGTTCCAGGTTTGAACTGTACGATAAGTCTGTCGGGCATGGATTGGATACCTGCCTGAACATCTTCGGTTGCCGAGACGGTGCCTCCCAGACCAACAAGACTCAGTAATAAGCTAAATATTAATACGATGGACATGAGAATTGAAAATCGTTTCACTTTGTCTCCTCCAATGTTACAATATAGGTGTCGTTATAGGGCCAAAGGCGTTATATAGATTAGATTACGTATTAATAACGTATAAATACTGTATAGATACTGCGCCATTACCGGAGGTTATTTTAGTCGTCTTGACCTAAGCCAGTCAAGATTGCTGGTGATTGATTTCCAGGCATATAGCCACGAAATGGCGGTATATCAGCGTCAAACGGAGTGATTACAGCCTTATTTAGGCTAAAACCCTCATTGCAGGTGAATTCCAGCTGCGGCTAACCTGTTTCTGAGCCGCGTTGCTCATAAATGGTGAGCAGTTGGTCTAAAATTTTGAGGCTGAAATGTGCATTCCGGATAATAAAGGTACGCGGGTATGGGGCAGTGACGAAATGGAATTGATAGATAATGGATAATTAAGTGTCTTATTTTTGCCGGGAAAGCATTTTAAGTCTGAACCTGGGTAAAAAACGCCCTGTGCGTTGCATGTATGCGCCGTATATCTTGCCGAAATTGGAGAGGAGCATCCTTTCTTCCCTTTGTATGCGTATAAATACAATCAGGGTTAGACCTGTGAGCCATGTTAACCCGATAAACCAGTTAGCAGTAAGAAAGAAAACTGCAGCGTGGAGGATATAAAAAGCGGTGTACATGGGGTGTCTTATCCACCGGTAGGGCCCGTCTGTGACCAGTATATGTGAAGTTTTAATACGGAGTTTCACTGAAAAATTATTGCCGAGACTGCGATGTACCCAGAGAAACCAGAGGAGTGCCAGGAATCCGAGAAAGGCGCCGAATAGTCTTGCCCAGAGTGGGAACCATAATTTTGACCAGTCTAAAGTTTGAGGAAATAAAATCAGGAGAAAAAATGTCAATATCTCGTAGCAAATAAAGATGCTGAGCCAGACTGAGTATTTTTTACGTTCTTCAATCACTGTTTTATAGCCTGCTCTTCTTGCCTTTCGATAATATTCAATGCGAATTATGGAGAAGAGAGAAAAAACCGTAATCAAAGTGATTTTGCTGAATAGTTCTATATCCATCCTTGAAGCCTGGTTGGATTATTTTTCCAGGTCATTAAAGAAATGATGCTCTACGGCCAAATCATCTGTTTCTAAAGCTTATAATTATTTAACGGCTACATTGATTCCGGCTGCGCCGAAGAGTAAAGGTTGATAAACAACTTCCTTGAAGCCGCTTTTAACTAGGAACTCTTTCAACTCGGAGGGCGAGTAGTAGCGGGAAGAAGACTCGGCCAGATACCGGTAGGCTGTCCGGTTTCCGGAAATCCAGGCGCCGAGGTGATAAACATATTGACGCATGTAAAAGTGGTAACAGTCCCGGATAAATTTCGATTCAGGCTGGCTCGACTCGGCAATCACGCAGCGGCCACCTGTTTTCAGAACCCTGATGATTTCGGCCAGATGGTTCTGGGCCAGAGGGTTTTTATAGGTCAGGTTGCGAAAAGCAAAGGAAATCCCGATACAATCAAAACTTGCATCTGGAAAGGGGAGTTTTGAAGCATCCCCGCGGGTAAAGGTAATGGATTTTTCCGGCAGCAGCGTGGCTTTCCGGGCGGCAATATCGAGCATTGGCTGACTGTAGTCCAGCCCCGTAACTTCTATCTTGTAATCGGCCATCCCGGCAATAGTCATTGCCAGGTCGCCGGTACCGCAGCACAGGTCCAGGACTTGCTGCGGTCTTGCTGCCAGACAGGCTCTGGCAGCCTTATAGCGCCATCTCCTGTCCATACCCCACGTGATAAGATGGTTAATTAAATCATAGCGCGGCGGTATGTCTGTAAACATACCGTAAAGCGGTTTTCTCTGTATCATTTCTTGTCGACAATCAACCAAATCAAAACCTGTCTACCATAAAATACGAAATCCAAAACCGTCAGTTCCAGCGAAATGAAACGAAATTGGAACTGCTAGGCCAGGGCAGGAAATACAGTCGCCAAAATCAAACCTACACCCATAAGGAGCGGGATTCCCAGTACGGTAATAACATTATTCCCCATCGCCGATATCAGCTTGCCTGTGTTGTTATATTCAAATGAACCACGGACAGCTTTACAGGCAAATGGAAGGGTAAGTAAAACCAGCAGTTCGATTTTCGGCAGGTAGCCTGTCGCAATCATGGCAATGACCCAGAGATACGTCAATGCAATAAAAGTTGTATAGACTATGGCCGATTTCCTTTTACCCTGAGTGATGGGTAAGGTCTTTCTGCTGGCAACGATATCCGCTTCCGTATCCGGAAATTCGTTTAAAAGGAGGAGATTGGTAACCAGGAAACCAGATGGGACTGCCATTGCCAGGGCCGAAAATGTGTAGTCTCCGGTTTGGATGAAATAAGCCCCCAGTACCGGCAAAATTCCCAGTCCCAGACCTGGAGACCACTCCGGGAAGTGGGTTTTCAGAATCATGGGAGTATATAAGACAATGCAGAGAATCCCGATTGTAATCAGTGGTATAAGCTGCCATCCTTTAATGACAGTGAAAAAGATTCCCACCGGTATTGCCAGCATCAAACAGACTGTGCCGAACCATAATACCTGTTTCGGAGTCAGCCGGTTAGCCGGAAGCATACCGCTGCCTCCGCTGAAGGGTGTCCTGATAGTTTTCAGGTCCACCCCGCTCTTATAGTCTACATAATCGTTTAATATGTTGACACTGGCATGGCAAAGCAGGAGGCCTACCAGGGCTAGTAAAGCGTAGCCCAAATGTATTGAGCCATCGTACCAGGCCGCCGCAGTACCTGATAGAATTAACACTACCGGTAACAGCAAAAATTGAGGTCTGGTCTCCAGAACCCAGTCCTTTATACTGAGTGTATTTTTTCTTCTCTGCTCTGAATATACGGTGGCCAACTACATTCCTCCCGGTTTTACTATAATCTCATCTCCTGCACTGGCTTTAAAATAAGCTGCAGCGCTGGCATTGGCCACCGATATTTCCAGATATCCGCTGCTTCCGAACAAAGCTATTGGACCTTCACCCTCTGCATAGGTACGGACTAATCCCCGAATTAAGTGGCTGCCTATCACAATGTTAGCGGATTGTTCCAGAGTTGACAAGAAACCTTCATTGATATCGGTAATCAGGTTGCCAAAATTATCAATATATACAATATGGCCGGTGATTATTCCATCCCGGACTTGAGGCTTGGGTATGGGGAAAGCTGTGACCGTATCAATATTATCGCCCAGACTGGACTCCAGCAGCCCGAGTGATAACCGGGCTGCTACCGGAGCAAAGATATCCCTTCCGTGAAAAGTATTACTTACCGGTGTAGATCGGAAGAGCGTCGTGTAGGGAAAGAGTGTAGGATAGGGTGTGGG
>CAZIQW010000104.1:0-7786 GCA_964541585.1 uncultured Dehalococcoidales bacterium
GCGGAGTGTAGGTAAATCCAGATGACATTTTCCCCTCCTCATTTCATACAGAGTTATTATACCACTACAGAAATGGTTAGAGGTTTCAATTTTGCACCTAAATTTAGTACCACACGAAGTATTGACCTTTTCCTTAGCCTCGCTTATCATCGCACGCACCGAAAGAGAATAAGGAGAGGTTCAACCCAGCTGTAATTAGCAGGATACATATTTTTCTACCTTATAAGACAAGTGGTATAATTGTGTTATGTTATTCTGGGAGGAATAACCAATGCCCGGGTTTTTAAGCACTGGTAAAATTAAAATGATAGCTGTTTTACGAAATAGTGGCATTTTAGCACTATTATGTGTCATTTGCCTCTTGGTGGTAAGCTGTTCTTTGCCTTTCACTTCGGTACAGTACTCTGAGAATCCGATTGCCGGGGAAGAAACCCTGACCCAGGTGTCAACTATCAATGCCCTCATGGCTGGATTATATGATGGAGTGATATCTTGTGGTCAGCTCAAAGGTTATGGAGATTTCGGCATCGGCACCTTCGAAGCATTGGATGGGGAAATGATTGTTCTTGAAGGACGAATTTATCAAGTAAAGGCTGACGGCGTGGCTTATCCGGTAAATGATTCTCTCGGAGTTCCATTTGCGGCTGTCACTTTCTTCGATAGTGACCGTGAGGTAAATATTGCGTCAGGTACTGACTATGAAGGGTGTCAGGCAATCCTGGACCGGAGCATGATTTCTGATAATATTTTCGTCGCTATAAAGATTGACGGGAATTTCAGCTATGTTAAGACCAGAAGCGTTGTCGCACAGGCGAAACCCTATCCTGTCCTGGCTGATGTAACTCAGAATCAGTCAGTCTTTGAGTTTAATAACGTTTCTGGTACTATTGTAGGTTTTAGATGTCCTCAGTACGTGAATGGGGTTAATGTCCCCGGCTATCACCTGCATTTCCTGACCGATGACCGCAAGGCCGGAGGGCATTTACTTGACTTCACAGTTAATAAGGTTAGTATTTCTGTTGATTATACTACCGGGTTTCTGATGATTTTGCCCGATGAGAGCAGTGACTTCTATAAGCTGGATCTCAGCCAGGATAAACGGGAAGAGCTTGAAAAAGTAGAGAAGTAGCTGGCTTGAACTGGTAACTGATACCGGAAAGCAGCTATATGTCATGATTGAAAAAATGCGAATCCGTGGCTGGCCCTCATAAGCCCACCAGTCGGCGGTCCCGAATCCACCCGTTGCCGCTTTTTTTATCTGTTCCCGTAAATATTTCGTCTAATTCCCCGGGAGTATTCCGTAACCGCCGGTCGTCGGATCCTGAAATATTCCGGCCTCGGGCGGATAGAAGGTGAAAATGGAAAAAAGCAAAGCCCCCATTATAAGCATTGCCAGTCCCAGCGAATTGAATGCTCCGGGTAGTTTTAACGTTCGCCATAGTTTGTAGCTGGCTATTTGTCCGATAATGACCGCAATAAGAAATGATGCTATATCAATAGCCAGGATGCTATCCCCGGTAAATGCCGTATGTAAGTAAAAAATAGCCACGATTATGAGCGGCATTATATATGCCCCGATAGCTTTAGCCAGTATAAAATTTGGACTGTTATCTTTGCCCGGCCTTCGGACCATGAAGAATTCTACGATGGTCCAAAAAACAGCTGGCCAAAAAGCGAGCTTCAGATGCTCCCATACGCTCTCATTAACCGCGGAAATAATTCCCAGTGGCCTCCAATCTCCGGAGAGACCAAAAGTAAAGTGAAGAAACGAACCAAAGAGAACAATAAATAGTATTCCCCAGGCTTCCCACCGGAAAATAATTGTTTTTCGTTTATTACCGGTATTTTTCAAAATACGGTCTCGCTCAAACGCGTTTAATAATCAAGAAACGGGGAAAACTGATTATCGAGCTTCCATTACTGGCCAAATTGATAACCTCCATATCTTTTATTTTATCTCATTGGAGGTCATCAGCAATTCCAACTTGACCGGTTTCTTCGTTTCAATGCGTTAGATAAGACTGGCAGAAGCGGGTTCAGGATCGCTGCAGCGGCTCCTGGGAAATGGGTCTTGGTTTAAAAGGAATTAGCAGCAGACCGGATATAATAAGTCCGATTGCCGAAAACAGGAACGCCAGATTATAGCTGCCGTAGATATCAAAGATTAGTCCTCCGACCAGCGGCCCTACGGCAGAACCGATAGAATGAAATCCATCCAGTGAAGCTATTATCGTGCCCATATGCCGTTTCCCGAATGCATCAACAGTGAGCGCTATCACCGTGATGCCGATTCCGGGATTGCATAAGCCGAGAATTGCCGCAATCAGATAGAAATTCCATAGCTCCTTGGCCCAGATGAGGCTGATTATCGCCCCCGCCATGAGAAGAGAAGACACTATGAGCGGGATTTTGGCCCCGGCAACGTCTATGAACCTGCCGATTAAAATCCCGGAGGGTAAAGCTACGAAACCGATAATGGTTAAAATCGTCGATGCGCTCATTGAGGATATGTTCATATCCGTAGCGTAAGGTATGATATGGGTGATTATCATCATATTGGCAAATCCGGCAAACAGGTAGGTCGGCATAACATGCCAGTAGGTGCGCTTTCTAAATGCCTGAGCCAATGTTAAGCCATTCAGGTCTGGGCTGTCCGGCTTATCAGTATTTCTTGAAACCGCCGTTTTGGCTTCATAGCCATCAGGCAGCTTGCCGACATCACTCGGATTATTTTTTATCAGTCTGGACAGAGGGATTACTACAATCCAGGCAATGAAACCGGTTATCAGGTAGGCATACCGCCAGCCGAATAATGAGATTAAAAAAGCGGATAAGGGTGCAAATGCTGCTTGACCCGACCTCGAGCCTGAAGTGGCTATGCCCAGGGCGATACCCCGCTTCTTATCAAACCACTTTGAAATCGTGGCATTGATTACGGGGAAAAAGGGGGCCGTCCCGATAGCGAATAATAAACTGTAGCTGAAGTAAATATGGGATAAAGAACCGACGAAGCTGGTGAGCACAAAACTCAAACCGGTAAAAAGCCCCATCAGGAAAAAGACAACCCTTGGACCGTATTTATCCAGTGCCCACCCGCCGGCCAGGGCAAAAAAGATACACATCACCATATATAATGACTGAATACTGGAAGTTGTAGTGCGGGTTAAGCCGAATTCTTCAGCAATGGGATTAAAATAAACGCCGAAAGAAAAGCGAGCCCCTGAAATAATCAGGGTGATAAAGATGCTGATTATTACAATTATCCAGCCATAATAGAGCTTATTTTTAGTTTTTTGAGACGATGACAGGATTATCTCCTTTGCACCGGATTGTCTCCGGACGATAAATCATATCCATTATATTCTGTTGCCGATTCTTATGCCATGCTTATGATACCCGGACTTACCCCCATTTAAAGGTGCTCCGGGTCGCTAAAACTGCCATTTGGGTTTTGCTCGCATAATTCCCTTTGTGAATTCCTTATTGTCCGGAGTTCGGAATAGCTTCCGGATTTGTGTGTTATAATCCTGATTAGAAGGAATGCCGGATGACGCGGGGAGGTAGCTGTGGGCTTCAATACTATCGGCAAACTGGTTGTCAGTCTCTTTGCCTGCTTTGCCGCGGCTGGCATCGGAAGTGTTTTCACTTTCAAAGCCATCCCGGGCTGGTATGCCGGATTGGAAAAGCCCCCCTTTACTCCACCCAAACAGGCTTTTGGTCCGGTCTGGACTACCCTTTATACGCTGATGGGAATATCAGTGTTCCTCATCTGGCAAAAGGGATTATATGTTGACGGCGCATTGCTGGCTTTTATTCTGTTCTGGACCCAGCTTGCAGTTAACGCTTTATGGTCAATCGTCTTCTTTGGGATGAAGTCTGTTGGAGGAGGGGGCGTCACAATTTCTATACTGTGGCTCCTTATCCTGGCGACAACGATTACTTCTTTCCGGGTGTCAAAGTTAGCCGGGGCGCTTCTTGTTCCCTATATTTTATGGGTTAGTGTTGCCTCTTACCTGAATATCGGGATCTGGCGTTTGAATAAGCCAGAGAGATGGGCGGCAGTTGCTTAGATGTGTCTCCATTATTTCGGGTCATGAATAATTCAGGCCGGTCCCATATGCGTTGGTCTGGATGTTGGTGCCGGCTCCGCTTCTGGCAGGGTAGCTGGAGGTGAAATATATTCTTCCCGTCACCGTCAAGCCGGGTACTATTCGGATAAAAGACCCGCTAAAAAATCTGGTCTCAAATGGAAAGAATGCGGAAGCTGTGGCATTTCCAGTGTTCAAAAGATTGATTAAGTAAGCTGATTTCAGATTTGTCAATCCCACCCTCTTATTAAAGTACTACCCGCATCCGGTACTTATTGCTTATTTTCAGGACGGAGCCTGGTGAGTATACTTGAGTATAGGTAACACTGGTCGATACTATCGGGCAGTATCCATGTATGGCCAGAAAAAGAGTGATTTGCCCGGTAGCGGAAAATGAATCGCTCCGTATGAAGCCCGGGATGCTTAAAAAAGGACAGAGGTTCAACTCCGCGGGTCAAGCTCTTGAAATTTTAATCCGGAAGGGAGAAATCAGATGGGAGAAACCGTGTGCCCCAAATGCGGCAAAACCCTGAGTGTGTTACGCTGGAAGGGCGGTAAAGATATTTATTTATGTGATAACTGGAGATGTGTAGCTTACCGTAATCCGGTCAGCAAACTCCCGAAAAGAGTGCCCTCAGCGAAACAGACTGCGGCTTGTTCAACCACCAGATGTTCTTATTCTCACGAGAGGCAAAGTAACGACCCCATGGCCGGGAGGTCCAATTGCAGGGTTGTCTGCAAAATAACTGAGGTCGGCTGGAGATGGGTCGCCGGTAATCGAATGAAGCGTCTTTGATTTGAAATTCGCGGGCTAAAAATTGTAACATAATATGAGTCTTTCAGTATGACCGGAATAATTTTACTGTCAGACAGCTGATGCGCCTGGCTTAATGCCTGGCTGAAGGGAAAACTTTAACTGACTGAAAATATGACCTACCAATACATCAAAAATAATCGTGAATTTTCCTCCTATCTGAATGCTTTTCAGGAGAAAAAGACCTCAACCATAGCCCTGGATATTGAAGCGGAAACTAATTTGCATGCCTACGGCGAAACCCTGTGCCTGATTCAGGCCTTTGATGGCGAAAACAAAGTATTAATCGACCCTTTCAATATCGATAACGGGCAGCTTAAGACCTTTTTTGAGAACCGGAATATCTTAAAGGTCATCTACGATGCATCCAGCGACTCCTCCCTGTTGAAAAACTCATACGGGATTGAAATCAAATCTATACTGGACCTGAGGCCGGCCGTAACACTTCTCAATCTGCAAAAGCAGGACCTGCATTCAGTAATTGCGTCCCAGCTGGGGGTATTGCTGGAGAAAAAAGCCAGATTTCAGAAGTACAACTGGACGAAGAGGCCGATAACCGGAGAAGCCATCGATTATGCGCTTAACGACGTTACCTACCTGTTGGAATTAAAAGACGTATTGTTGAAGAAGCTCTATGAGAAACAGATGCTGGACAGCTTTTTCCTGAATAATCTGAAAATCCAGAACAAGGATTATACCCGCAAGCCCGAAAGACTGTACGAGCGGATTGCCGGATATCAAAAGTTTCGCGCCGGTGAAAAACTTGTCGCCCAGAAAATCAGCGCCATAATCGAAAAATATGCCCGTCAATACAATATTCCTTCTCACTGGATTATTGATAAGAAAGACATTGTGGAAATCATTAAAGACGCGGATTATGTGGACAGGCTCCAGTTCCCCAAAAGGTTCAGCCGGGATTCAACGCAGAGCATCCTGAGTGAACTGAAGCTGGCTGTCACCAGAAACAACTGACCCGGTTAACCCCTGGTATACCCCTGCCCTCTCGGGTTCGTGGACAAGCATGTACGCCGTTGTACAGTGGACATCTCTGCGTCCCGTCGATATCCGGCAAACTGGCCAGAACATTCTCGCATTTTTCGGCGGTCATATTATGATTAATATAGGTGTCAATTCGTGGAGTTGCCGGTGGTGGAGAGGGGATGAAGAAGTTCTGGCAGGGCGCTGTATTGGGGAATTTCACCGATGGACGCGGGAATAACCTCGATGCGTTGCGCCTGTTTGCCGCCCTGCTCGTAGTTTTCTCCCACTCTTTCGTCATCACCGGGGCCGGATATCTCGAACCGCCCTTCTACCGGAACAATTACGGCGCTCTGGGAGTCAATATCTTCTTTTTTATCAGCGGGTTTCTCATTACCCGGAGTTTTCTGCAAAAGAAAAGCGTCTGGAGATACCTGTGGTCCAGGTTCCTGCGCATCTTTCCTGCTTTGATTGTGGTCGTAATGGGCACCGTCTTTATTCTGGGCCCTGTGTTTACCGAGTTGACTCCGGGAGAATACTTTGCCGACGGCAGGACATACTCTTACCTTTCCAATATGACCCTTTACGGTCTGAATTATTATATCCCCGGTGTTTTCGAGTCCAATCCGTTCGAAATCCGTGTCAATGCCCCCCTGTGGACGCTGGAATACGAGTTCACTTTTTATCTTTTAATTATCCCCCTGGGCTTTCTTGGCGCCCTGAAACATCGATGGATTATCCCGGGACTGTTCCTGATTGCCCTGGTGCTGAACTTTTTTCATATCGGGGCCTTGACTGATTTATATACCCTGAATATTTTTCATGCCATCCGGTTCTTCATTTATTTCAGCGCCGGTATGACCGCCTATCTGTACCGGGACTCCATTCCTCTTAACGGAAAATTTTGCCTGCTTATTTTGGCATTGCTGATAGGGGGAGCTTTCACTGCCGGGTTCGGCGATACCCTCTTTGTATTTCCGCTTTGCTATCTGGTACTTTATGTCGGCTACTCTCCCCGGATTAAGCTGGGGTGGCTGACCCGGCGTGGGGACTATTCCTACGGCATCTATATCTGGGCCTGGCCGGTGCAGCAGGCTGTATTCTCTCTCTCCGGCAGCCAGATGGGCGGCTGGCTGAATCTCCTGATTGCCGGCAGTTTTGCCGTGCTGCTGGGTGCGGCCTCCTGGCATTGGCTGGAAAAAAGGATGCTCAGCCTGAAAAACCTGTCATTCAGAAAGTCCACAATCCGGCAGAGTTTATAGAACCCCTTCTCTCCAGACCATCAGCCGCAAACCGGGTGCTTCTTCAAGCATCGTCACCGAAAAATTAATGACTTACCCCATTGACTCTTTTTGTCACATGCGATAAATTATTGATGAAGCTTTGCTGTTGACCGGGGATAAAAAATGATGGAGGAATCGCATGTCATCAGATTCTAACCGGGGAGGGGGCGGGGCTGCGGCCGGGGGTGTGTTCTGGTTTGCCGGCTGGCTGTTTACTATTTCTTTTGCCAACCTGGTCTGGTGGAAAATTATTCTGGGTATCGTTGTCTGGCCTTATTACCTGGGAGTCGCTTTAAGTTAAACCCCGCGATGCCGGAAGAATAATGGCCGGAAAACGGACAGGAGGAGCATCTCTCCTGTCCGTCTGTCTGAGTTTGCTTCGCGGCTTCTGGATTACTTGATTCCAAAGAGTTTTTTCCACCAGGGCGGTTGCGGCTGGGATTTGGGCGCCTCCAGAAGCTTCAGCTCCAGCTTTTTCATCTGTTCTTCGAGATGATGTATTTTTTCCGTGGCCGCCCCCAGCTGGGCTGCCAGGCGGATATTTTCCTGGTACAATGTCTGGGCGTCCAGCATGTTGCCCGGTTCCTCAGCGGGGATTCCTTCCACTTTGGCCTGCGCTTCGG